>CAZWRO010000026.1:0-16690 GCA_964635365.1 uncultured bacterium
CCTTCGAGTCGCCGGAGCGGATCCGCGAAGAAGTCAGGCAAGTGATCGAGCGCTGTGCCCCCGGTGGCGGATTCATCCTGGGGTCGTCGAATTCCATACACGCGGGGATTCCCCCGCGAAACTTTGTGGCGATGCAAGAGGCGGCGCGCGAGTTCGGCACTCGGCATTAGCGACCGCGCGCGGAGCGCGCGGTCAGACGCTTGGCGCCCGGAGCCAGCTTTGCTTCGGGCGCACACTGCGAATGAGAGAGAGGTGGCAAGATGAAGATCGGCGCGATGGACAATGTGCTGGTAAAGCCGTGGACAGAGCTGTTCGAGGAGGCGGCAAGGCTCGGATTCGACGGGGTGGAGCTCGATCTGAAGGCCGAGACCTACCGAGAATCAGAGGTGTGGAGCGCAGAGGGCCGGCGCGCGCTGCCGGAGCGCAGCAAGAAGGCCGGCGTGGAGCTTGCCTCGGTTTGTATGGCGAGCGTGGCGGGGCTGGTGACGGCCGCGGCGACTCACGAGGCAGGAGTAAAGGCGGTGGCTGATCTGCGCGGCTACTGCGATGAACTCGGGGCCGGCGTGATTCTGTTTCCCATGATTAAGCAGGAGGGACAGAGCGAGGAGGAGGCGGTGAGGCTGTGGCGGGACGGCTTGAAGGCCGGTCTCGAACAGAGCGCGGGCTCCCGCACGAAGGTGGGGATGGAGAGCGTGGGGCGGATAGGTCGGTCGGCCGACCAGGCTCTGGCGATGATAGAGGCGGTGGGATCGCCCGATTTGGGTGTCTACTACGACGTCGGGAACGCCGACTACCAGAGCTTCGATGCGATTGCCCAGATCAAGCAGCTCGGGAAGCACATCGTGCAGATACACGTGAAGGAAATCGGCGCCGAGATGGGAGAGGGGAAGCTGGATTTTCCCGCCATCTTCGAGGCGATCAAAGGCGTAGGGTTCGACGGATACTTGGTGCTGGAGACGGAGGCGGAGGACGATCCGGCGGGGAACGCAGCCCGCAACCTGGCCTTCGTTCGCAGCCTGCTATAGCCCGGAAGAGGAGACGCGGTGTCTGTTGAGATTCGCGAGGAGACCCTGACGATCCCGACTTATGCCTGGGGGGCGGATGACCCCAACCCGCCCTTCGGGCGTAGTGGGACGTGGAGCATTTACCCGTACACGCTGCTGGATAATATCGGGGAGCAGAAGCAGCCGCGGGACTACCGGGCGCTGGTGCTGGAGAATGAGTATCTCCGGGTGACCGTGCTGCCGGAGCTGGGCGGTAGGATCTATTCGGCCGTCGATAAGACGACCGGGCGAGAGATGTTCTACCGCAACAACGTGGTGAAGCCGGGGCTGATTGCGCTGCGAGGGGCCTGGATAAGCGGGGGCGTGGAGTTCAATTTCCCTCGCGGTCACACGGTGACCACAGTTTCGGAAGTGGACGGCCGCGCGGAGCGCGAGGAGGACGGGAGCGCGGTGGTCTGGGTGGGCAACATCGAGCGGATCTATCGCATGTCGTGGGCGATCGGCATCCGACTGCGTCCCGGCAGCGCGGCGATAGAGACCGAGGTGCGGCTGGCGAATCGGGGCTCGCTGCCACATCCCTATTACTTCTGGCAGAATGCCGCGATTGCGGCCCGCGATGATTTGCGAATGATATATCCGGGCACGCGCGTGCATACCTGGGGGCCGCCGCGTAAGTGGCCCATTCATGAGGGCAAGGACATCTCGCGGTACACCGCGTACGAGCGCGCCAATGACGTGTTCATCCTGGACAGCCTGGAGGATTTCTTCGGGGTGTACTACGAGGAGCAGGACTGCGGGCTGGTGCACGTGGCGAACGTGCACGAGTGCTTCGGGAAGAAGTTCTTCACCTGGGGAACGTCGGACCATGGCAAGGTTTGGTCGGAGGCGCTGAGCGACGGAGACGGTCCCTATTGTGAGCTTCAGAGCGGCCGCTTTGTGGATCAGGGTATCTGGCGCTTGATGCCTCCCCACCACGGCGAGCGATGGTTGGAGTGGTGGTACCCGGTGAGGGGAACGGGAGGCTTCTCTCGGGCGAACCGGGAGGCCGCGGTGCGGCTGACGGAGCGGAACGGGAGGGTGGAATGTGGAGTGGCAGTGACTCGGGCCTTCCCCGGGAGCACGGTGCGCGTCACGGTGGAAGGCCGCACGGTGCACGAGGCGCGAGTTGACCTCGCGCCGGACCAGCCGTTCCGGCTGGATCTTCGCCGGGAGAAAGACTGGCCGAGCGGGCCGCCCAAGCTCGAACTATTCGCGGCCGGGGGGAAGGAGATCATCAGCTACACGGAGGGCCAGGCGCCGCGGACGGTCGCGGTGAGCGAGTCGAAGCCGGCCGCGACGGAGAAGGGCGAACAGAGCGCGGGCGAGCTGCTGCGGGATGGGCTGCATGCGGAGGAAAAGGCGGAGCCGGAGAGAGCCAAGGAGCTGTACGGGAAAGCCTTCGAGCAAGATCCGGGATGCGTGGAGGCCTCCCTCGCGCGGGGCCGACTGACGCTTGAATGCAACCCGTCGGAGGCCGCGGAGCAGTTAACGAAGACGACCGCACAGGCGCCGGAGAGCGCGGAGGCGGCCTATTACCTCGGGGTGGCGCTGGCGCGGTCGGGGCGCCGCGAGGAGGCGGAAACCGCGCTGTGGCGGGCCGCCCACAGACCCGAGATGGCTCACGCCGCGCGGGTGGAGTTGGGAGCGCTCGCGCTGCAGAGAGGCGACTGGGAGGATGCGGTCGAGGTGCTGAGGAGCAGTCTGGACTATGCGGCGGGCGATGTGCGAGCCCGGTGTCTGCTGGCGGCTGCGCTTCGGCGTGGGGGACGGCTGAAGGAGGCGATGGCGGAGATCGCCGCGGTGCAGGAGGGGTCACCCCTGGATCGCCTGGCTGCGGCGGAGGCGCACTTCTGCGCGGCGGCGCTCGGGCGACCACGAGTGGCCGCGCGTCACCTGAACGAATTGGGCGCGATGACTCCGGCGGAATCGGAGGTGTGGCTGGAGCCGGCGCTGGACTACGCCGGCGCGGGGTTGGTGGAGGAGGCGGCGGCGCTGCTGCAGCAGGCGATGAAGCGGGCCTCTTCGATCAAGAAGGACCCGCTGGTGCAGTACGCGCTCGCCTACTGGTTGGATCTCCGGGGACGGGCAGAGGAGGCGGCAGAAGCGCGCGGCCGAGCGGCCGAGCTTTCGCCGCGCCTGGTGTTCCCGCACCACTGGGAATTCGAGTCCATGCTGCGGGAGGCTATTGCGCGGAGCCCGGAGGACGGGCAGGCGCATTATCTCCTGGGAACTCTGCTCTACGGCCGGGGGAGGCGTTCCGAGGCGCTGGCTGAATGGGAGGCGGCGGCGAACACGGTGAGCGACTTCGCCGTCCTCTATCGGAATCTTGGATTGGCCCATAGGGTTGTGACCGGCGACTTGGAGCAGGCCGAGGACAGCCTGAGACGAGCGCTGAAGCTCGACCCGGCGCAAGTGCGCGTGTATCTGGAGCTCAACGAACTGCTGCGCGAGCGAGGAGCGCCGGTGCGGGAGCGCCTTGCCGTGCTCGACTCGGCTCCGGAGAGTCTGCAACGGCGGGGGACGATTGCGGCCCAGCAGACGACGGCCTGCATGGAGCTGGGCGACTGGGACCGGGCGATTCAGCTGCTGAAGACTCACACGTTCCATCGTTGGGAGATGGAGTTCCGCATGCGCCACGTGTACGTTGACGCTTACCTGGGGCGTGGTGTCGAGCGCTTTGACGGTGGAGATCCAAGCGGAGCGTGCGAAGACTTCGAAGCGGCTCTGGAGTATCCCCGCAACCTCCGGATCGGTCGCCTGCCGCGGGGGCAGGACGCGCGTGTTTCTTGGTGCGCGGGTAGCGCGCGCCGGGCGATGGGGGAGGGGGAGGCGGCGCGGAAGTACTGGGAGAGCGCGGCCGCGGAGACACAGCATCAGCCGGGGTCGGAGTTGTTGGTCTATCGGGCGCTGAGCCTGCGCGAGCTGGGGAGTGCGGAGGAGGCGGAGAAGCTGCTGGCGGAGTCACTGGCGGTCGCGGAGCAGTGCGCGGATCTGGAGCAAGAGGACCCCAACACGCACTTCTGCCTGGGTCTGACGCGGAAAGCTCTCGGAAAGACGCAGGAGGCGTCGGAGGCCTTTCGGCGCGCCCTGGAGCTGGCGCCTTCGCACCAACGCGCTCGGCGCTTGCTGGAAACGGACGTGATCCTCTAGCCGTCGTCGGCGGTAGTTTCGTGTTCGCCGGAGGAGGCTACCCGCGTATCGGCCAGGGCGAGGGCGAGCAGGGCCGCGGCGATTGGCAGCACGGCTATGAGGTCCATGGCGCGCGCGAGCCCGGCCAGCTCGCCCAGCGTCGTGCCCCATCTGTCGGCGAGCGCGCCAAGTAAGGTGGTGGCCAGGCCGCCGATCCCCCAGGCGAAGCCCATGACGAGCCCGGAGACAGTGCTGGCGTGGTTGGGCCGCAACTCCTGGGCCATCACGATGTTCACCGGGAGCGCGGAGAACAGGCAGACGCCGCTCAAGAGGAGGAGGGCGGCGGCGGCGAGGCCGTCGGCGCGGAGGAAGAGGAAGATGGCCGGCCCCGCCAAGGCCAGACCGCCGACTGTGACTGCGCGCCGGCCCAGGCGATCTGAGAGCGGCCCCCCGAGTAAGCCTCCGACGGCGCCCGAGAGGCTGAAGCCGAGCAAGGCCCATCCCCCCAGTATCAACGCGGCCCCGCGTCTCTCCATGAGCAGCGGGATGAAGGTGGTGAACAAGATGGCCGTGCCTGCTCTGAGCATGACGACGGAGTAGAGCAGCATCAACGGGACGAGCCAACGACGCGGTCCCGCCGCACGGGGTCGGCCTTCGGCCGCGGCGGGACGGCCGATGGACCTGGGAACTGAGGCCAGCAGGAACGCGGTTGCCGCGAGCCCTATGCCCACAGAGAGCCAGGTGAAACGCAGGCCGAACAAGCTTACTATGGCGATCACGAGCACCGGGCCAACTCCGTAGCCGACGCTTCCTCCGGAGGTGAAGATGGCCATGGCGGTGCCGCGGCGGCCGGCGAGTGAGCCGGCGAGGGCGGCCCCTTGCGGGTGGAAGACGGCGGTCCCGATGCTGCCCAGGAGCACAGTCACCAGCAGCAGCTCGTAGCTCCCGACCAGTCCCAGCCAGGACATGGAGAGGGTAGTGAGGAGGGGCCCGGCTATCGCCAGCACACGACGACCGGTGCGATCTCCGAGGTAGCCGAACAGTGGCTGGGATAGCTGGGAGACGAGGGTGACGGTTGAGACCAGCAATCCGACGCCCGTGAGGGTAAGGTCGAGGCGGCGGACGATGAGTGGAAGCAGCGCGGGCAGGAAGCCCATGTACATGTCGTTGACGCCGTGGATGAGCGCCAGGGCCAGGATCGCGCGGCCGTGACGCGCGCCGCGGCCGGGAGATGCGTCGTTGGCGCGAGTCACGGGACGGCCGACCTCGCGAGCCGGGAGCGCGTCCTCTGGGCCATGTGGCCTACGGCTACCACCAGCCGCTCAAGCTCCGCGCGGCCGCCTCGTCGCGTGCGGCGCTGGTATCATCTCCGAGCGTTCGGTAGGCGAGGGCGCGTCGGGTGTAGAGCGCGGGGTTTCCAGGGTCATCGGCAATGGCGACACTGGCCGCGCTCACCAGGAGTCCGGCGTAGGGTCGCGCTTGGTGCGCGACATCGTGGTAGGTGCAGCTATCCACGATATTGAAGAGGGCATCGCCCGGGTCGGTGGCAATCTCGAGCGCGCGGCGGAAGTGGCGATGGGCAGACTCCGTCCTGTCACGCTTGAGCTCTACGATCCCCAGACCGATATGCATCGTCGGCGATTCTTGCCCTCTGCTTGCGGCCTCCTCGAAGGCGTCTCGCGCACGGTCGTAGTCGAGTCTCTGGAGCGCGACCAGACCGGAGTAGCTGAGCACTTGGAAGATGCTGCGTTGCTCCGGCGCGGCCCAGCGCAGAGTCTCCTCCGCGAGATTGACGTTCGACATGTTGAGCGCCGCGCGGACGCCACCAGTGAGCGCCCCCACATACTGGGGGTCATTTGCGTGGGCCTCGCGGAAGGTCTCGAAGGCTTCCTGGGGATAGCCGTCTGCCAGGTTGGTGTTCCCGACGGCATACTGAGCATCGGCCAGGGCGCGCCGTATGAAGCGATCTCTGGGCCGTAGGGAATGGGCGCGGCTCACGGCATTGAGACACTGCTCCCGATAATCGTAGGAATAGAGCAGTTGCCCTCGCATCAGCCATTCGGAGGCGCGCCGGCCGGTGTCGGCCTCCTGCAACGTTTGCGCCTCCGGAGCAACGGTACACATGCTGCTGATCTGTTTTCGCGCTTCGTAGGGGGAGACTTGCTCCACGGCGGTCAGCAGCGCAGGCATGGTTGCCGAAACGCCGGCGAGCGAAAGGGCTTTCGGCGCATTGAACTCGATGACGGGCAGGTCAACGGAGTTGCGCGGCGCCTGTCCTCCCATTTCTCTGAGCTGCTCGGGTCCGGCGACGAACCAGCCAAGGACATCGCCCGGTCGCTCGACGCCCATGGAGAAGAGGTCGTCCCGGACGATGGGAGCGGACATGTGTTGGGCAAGTCGGTCCAAGTCGATCTCGAATGGACCCTTGGAGCCGATCAACACGGTGTCGATGCCGGAGAACCACATGGTGGCGTTCGGGAAGACGTCGACGAAGGTGCGCACGATGGTGGCGAAATCTTCGCTGGATAGGTGGTAGAGCGGCAGCCACTGGGCGAGGATGCCGCCGTCGCGCAGTCGGTCTTTGCAGGCTTGCCAGTGCTCGTAGGAGTAGAGCGTGCCGGCGCCGGACACGAAGGGGTGGATGGGGTCGGAGCTGATGACGTCGTATTGGGAGCGGGTGGCTTTAATGTAGTTGGCGCCGTCGTTGATGACAATCGTGACTTTGTCGTTTTCCAGTACGTCGTAGTTCCAGTCGGCAAAGTGGGCGGTGCCGTCCGGCACTTCCTCACAGAGTTCGACGACGGTCACCTCCTGGACGGATGGGTAGGTGGCGATGATGCCGCTAGAGACGCCCGCGCCGAGCCCGATGATGAGCACCTTCTCGGGTTGCGAATGCAGCAACATCGGTAGGTGACCAAGCATCTTCAGGGCGCGCATATCGTAGAGATAAGTCGTCGCCACCGGCTTGGCATTAATCGAGATGATCTTGTAGCCCCAGCCCGTCTCGAGGACGTCCACCGAGGCGGTGACGCCTTCCTTGTGGTAGAGCACGCGCTGCATGTGGCGATCCGTGACATCCACGGTGGACTGGCTCATGCGACCCACATAGTAGCCGCCGGCGTAAGGGCCCCAGCCGGCGAAGAGCAGCTTGCTGTCGAACCGGGGTGGAGCGAGGGCGAGGGCTACTACTCCGGCCACCATCAAGGCCGAGATCCCCCACCGCGCGGGCCTCCGCAAGGGCGTGGCGAGGGCCATGGCGAGGGGGCCGCCGACTACCATTAGGTAGAGCGCGGAGACCGTCAGGGAACGCTGGAGGCCGAGGAACTTGACGAGGACGAATCCGCCTACCAGCGATCCGACGATGCCGCCGAAGGTGTTGATGGAGTAGACGTCGGCGACGGTGCGTCCTACGTTCGCGACGCCGCGCGAGTACATGCGCACGAGAATGGGGAAGCTGGCGGCGAAGAGAAACGTGGGCACGAGGACGAGGATGAAACAGACGATGAACTGGGCGACCAGGACGAGTCCCCAGACTCCGTATGTCCAGTCGTAGAGCTTGAGGAAGGTATAGGGGAGGCGGTTGATGATGGCGGGGCCGACGGCGGCGCAGAAGCCGCCGAAGTAGAACAGGAAGGCGACCACGCCGGCGCGATTGCGAGTGGGGTCGGCAAAGCGGGCGAAGACGGCGCTGCCGAGTGCGATGCCGACCAGCACGGCCGCGAGCATGGTGGAGAAGGCGTAGGTGGTGGATCCGAGGACGAGAACCAGGGTCCGCATCCACACGACTTCCAGAGCCAGCGCCGCGAATCCCGACGTGAAGGCGAGGAAGAGGATGATTTGCTCGGTGCGATTCAGCCGTTGCGGCCGGGCCTCGTCGGACGGCTGATCCGCCGGTCGCGCGGCGGCGAGAGCGAAGACGGAGAGGCCGCTCATGATGATGGCTACCACGGCGAGCAGGAAGTTGCCCAATGCGGCAACCAGGGTGGAGAAGGAGACGCCGAAGGTTGGGATGAGAATGAAGCCGGCGCCCACAGTCCCGGCAACGGCGCCGAACGTGTTGATGGAGTAGAGCCGGCCGACGCTCAAGCCGAGTGCGTCTTCGCGGTCGACCATGAGCTTGCTCAGGACGGGGAGCGTGGCGCCCATGAGCGTGGTCGGGATGGCGAGCAGGGCGAAGCACATGACGAAGCGGAACAATGTGAAGAGGCTGAAGCTTTCGGCGAGACTGGTGTAGACGAAGGGGTAGGCGGCTTCGACCAGCTTGAGCAAGGTGGGCAGCAGGAGGGCGTAGAGTCCTATCACGCCCTCCATCGCTCCGTAGACGACGAGGGGATGGAGCCGGGTGCGGTCGATGGCGCGACCGGCGATGTAGCTGCCGAGAGCGAGGCCTGCGAAGAAGGCGGCCAGCACCGTGCTGACGGCATAGGTTGTGATGCCGAAGAGGAGCCCGAACTGGCGCACCCAGATTACTTCATAGATCAGGCTGGTCAGGCCGGATAAGAAGAATAGCAGATAGACGACGTGCCCCCAGCGGTGATGCCGGGTGGCGCGGTCGGCAGGCGGATTCGAGCTATCGCGGTGTGACATTGCATACCCCAGGCCCTCCCCGGCGGTCAACGGAGCAGCCCGGCCGCGGGCAGGTCTGAATCGGTGTAGACCGAATTCAGTTCCCTGTTCGGCGGAAGGCTTCCTGCCCGCGGAGAGAGTCGCGGAAGCGCGAGCCCGTCATTTAGGAGGGTCGGCAGATGATTGTGCACGTCGGAATTGACGAGGGTGACATCGTTGGTGACACCAACACGGCAATACAGCGGGCGGTGGACGCGGTGGGGAGCTACGGGGGCGGTACGGTCGAGCTGAGCGCGGGGTGCTTCACTCTGTACGACTCGGTGCGGCTCAGGCGCAACGTGCGACTGGTCGGCGCAGGCGCGGACACGGTGCTGAGGAAGTGCGACGGCCCGGCGAGCGGGTTCGTGGTCGACGCCGATTATGGGCAGAAGAAGGTCACAGTGAACGACCCCAGCGGGTTCCGCGCGGGGATGGGGGTGGTGATCAGCGACGACCGCTCCGGTGGGTGGATCGACACGCTGGCCACTATCACCCTGGTGCAGGGCGATGTCGTGTATCTGGATCGACTCCTCGCGATGGACTATGACGCGGACGCGGGCGGGCTTATCGCCAACAGCTTCCCGCCGGTCGCGGGCTTCGACGTGGACTCGGTGGTTATCGAAGGGCTGTGCCTAGACGGCAATCGGGAGAACAACCGTCCGATAAACGGGTGCATTGGCGGGGGCCTATACCTGCACCGCGCGCGACGCTGTCGAATCGCCGACTGCGTGGTGCGCGACTTCGCCGGGGATGGCATCAGCTTCCAGATCACGCAGGAGGTTACGGTCGAGCGATGTGAGATCACGCGAGTCACTGGATTGGGCCTGCACCCGGGTACGGGCTCGGCGCGGCCGGTGGTTCGTGACTGCAAGTCGCACGAGAACGGCGAGGACGGGTTGTTCTTGTGCTGGCGGGTGCAGGAGGGCCGCTTTGAGGGGAACGAGTTCTTCGCCAATGGACGGCACGGGATATCGATCGGGCATAAGGACACCGACAACGTTTTCGAGAACAACGTGATGCGAGGCAACGGGGCTCACGGCCTCTACTTCCGCGACGAGAAGCCCACCAACGCCGGGAGCCGCAATGTCTTCCGGCGCAACTTGATCGAGGACAACGCGGGCTGTGGGGTGCGCGTGGACGGCCACACGACGGACCTGTTATTTGAGGACAACACCGTGCGGGACACTCGCACGGGAGAGGCGCGGACTCAGCGCGTTGGGATCAGCGTCGGGGAGCACGGGGGGCGCATTCGATCGGTTCGGAACGGCCTGGAGAACCACGTGGAAGCGGCGACGCAGGGGGAAGTAGTCAACGAGGATTGAGCGCGTCAGGCGTCGCCGAGGCGCAGCAGGCGGCGGGCATTCCGGAAGCCGATGGCCTGTCGCCATTCGTCGGGCATGGAGTGAGTCCGAAGCCATTCCGGCTGCTTCGGGTCGTCGCCGGCGATGAAGTAGTCGGTTCCGAAGAGGAGCTTGCGCCAGTGCTGCTCCAGGAAGGTTTCGGTGAAGGCCGGATCTCTCGTCAGGGCGTTGAAGCCCGACCCCGCGGAGATATCGGCGTAGAGATTGGGCTGCTCTGCCAGGAGGCGGCCGGCGGCCCCACCCAGCTCGATCGGGCCTCCGGGGTAGCCGCCCGATCTGTCGTCGGCGCCGGAGATCGACGACCACCAGGCCGGGCCGTGGGCGATGAAGGTGGTTTTGGGGGCATCCCGCAGAGCGCGCTCCAGGCCGGGCAGGCCAAGGTCATCGTAGTTGAGATCGCCGTCCATGTGAAAGAGCACGGGAAGGTCTAGCTCTCCGCAGAGCCGGTAGATCGCCCTCGACCGCGGGTCGTCGATGGCGAGCCCGCACTTGTGCTCTCCGAATCCCTTGGCGCCGCGCGCGTGGTAGTGCCGGATCTTGTCGAGCGCGCGCTGCTGTCTGGGGTCGGCGGCGACGAACGGGAGGAGTCGGTCGGGGGCCTGAGCGCAGCGCTCCCAGGCCTCTGCAGTGATGGCGTATTCGGTCTCACACTCGGGGCTCTCCAAGGGCAGCACCGCGGCCTCGGCAATCCCCCAGGTGTCCATCGCCGCGAGCAGCTCTTGTGGAGTCACGCTCCGGGGATAGCCGGAGGCTTCGTTATAGCTGATGGTGTGGGTGTGTATGTCGAAGAGACGCATGGGCCGTAGCTCCCTCTTCATCCCGCGAGAGATTCGTCTGGTTCGTCAACTTTCGGTTTTCTGCGTTCTACGATCTTCACCGCGCCGATGCTGCCCAGGTAGAGCAAAATCATTGGCAGCGAGACGACTGTCATTGTAATCGGGTCCCAGGTGGGCGTGATGACAGCGGCCATGAGGAAGAGCGCGACCACCGCCTCCCGCCAGCGGCGCGCGAGCATGGCCGAGTCGACGAGGCCTATCTTGGCCAGCAGCACGAGGACGATGGGCAACTGGAAGCTCAGGCCGAAGGCGAGGTAGAACTTCAACATCAGCAATACGGTTTCGTTTAGGGTGAGCAGAGCGCTCGTGTCCGGGGGTATGTAGCGGAGCAGCACACTGACCGAGGGACCGGTCACGAGGTATCCCATGGCGACGCCGAGCAGAAACAGCAGGCCGGAAACAGGCACGAGCGGTCGCACCTGGCGTCGTTCAGTTCGGGTGAGGCCCGGGGCGATGAAGGCCCAGACTTCGTAGAAGATGAGCGGGAAGGCGAGGATGATGCCGCCGACGAGAGCGATCTCGCATTTTACGAGGAGGCCCTCCAGCAGCCCGCGCACGGTGAGCTCTCCACCCATGCGCTCCAAGGGCTCGCGGATGGGGCGGATCATGAGCGTGTAGAGCGGGTTGAAAAAGATCCACACCACGATCATGCCGACCGCGGCGTAGGCGATGGCCCGCCCCAAGCGCGCGCGTAGCTCCGCCAGGTGGCCGACTAGGTCTGCACGTTCGTTGTTTCTCAATCCAGCTCCACCCTTCCGCTCGTCTTTTCGATTCCGCACGGGGGGCCGCCTCCCCTGTGAGCGGCGGAAGCCAGGTTCGCAGGAAACACTCCGAAGGCCTTGCAGAAGGGGAAGAGCTGCCTCCCCTTCGGGAGGCATTCCTGGAGGCGCAGGCCTTCCAGTGCGGGTAGTGCACGCCCGGCAGGAGACTCATCTACTGGGACGGAAATCCGAGTAAGCTCGCGGCTTTTCGGTAGCTGCCCCCACCTCAAGTGCAAGGAGTCGGTAGGCGAATGAGAGTGTCTTGGACTGCTGTGCTCATCGTTGTTGTCGCGTGCTCTCTCGCGGGCTGCGGGGCGCGACGCGCGTTGGCCGCAGGGCCGGAAAGGACAAGGGCTATGCAAGTGTTCGTTGCCGATAGCTTGACGAAAGTGATGCGCGAGTCACGCGCCGATGAGCGGCCGCTGCAAGGCGGTCCCGCGCGGATCAGCGCCTGTCGAAACGAACGGGAGAGCCTTCAGGTTGTTGTGGCAGCAGGCGTCCGGCGGCGGCGGGGAGTTAGTCTCAGAGTCTCCGACCTCGCGCGCGAAGGAGGGCCGGAGGTAATTCCGGCCGGCCGCATTCTCGTCAATCGGGTGGGATACGTTGAAACGCGACGGCCAGCCTATGAAGTCGATCGTGTTGGATGGTGGCCCGATCCCTTGCTGCCCAACGCCCCGATGGAGATAGAAGCTGGACGCCGGCAGCCGTTCTGGATCACAGTGCACGTGCCGGAGACGGCCGCCCCAGGCCGCTATTCCGGTACCATTACGGTTTCAGCCGACAGTCTTGCCGACCGCGACGTGCCCTTGGAGCTGACGGTCTGGGATTTCGCCCTTGCGCCAGCGCCGCCTCTGCCGTCGGCCATCGCCATCTATCCCGGTCCGCTCGAGCAATTCTATAACACGCAGCAGGTGCCGCAGTCGACGCTTCGCAACTACTGGGACATGCTGTTCAGTCACCGACTGAGCAGCGATGACCTGGGCACACCTCTCCGTCACGGCATGGAGGCCGTCATGGAGGGGCGAGAGACGGCCCCCTTTGACTACGACGCCTTCGACCAGAGACTGGAGTACTGCCTCAGCCGGGGCCTAACGGCCTTCCAGATAGCGCGTTTGCCGGGCTTCCAGGACGAGGGTCCGGACTTGACCCGGGAACAGCAAGACCGAATCGTCGCCTACCTTCGGGACTTTGCGAATCACCTGGAGGAGCGGGGTTGGCTCGACCGCGGCTTCGTCTTTGTGTGGGACGAGCCTCGCGAGGCCCGGTCGGCGGAGGTGCTCAAGGAGCTGCAAACGGCGCACCGCGCACACCCGCGCCTCCGCTCTCGCCTGGACGGACCGGCGACCGGCCCTCTGGTGCAGGCCTGTGAGGCGGAGGTGGACATCTGGGGCCTCCACATGCTCAACATCGCCCGCGGCGGCGTGCAGGCGGAGGCCAACCTGGACCGCTGGCGGCGGGAGAACCGGGTGCTGTGGATGTACGTTGCCTGCGACGTTCATCACCCGTACCCAAATATCTTCATCGACTACCCGCTCATTGACTGCCGGATTCTGCCCTGGCTCTACTGGAAGTACGATATCGAGGGTTTCCTCTACTGGAGCGCGAACTGGTGGGGCGAGGAGAACATGGCCGGCGCTCGACCTGAAAGCAAGTGGCCGAATCGGCCGTGGGTTGCGGGCAACTTCGTGAATGAGTGGGACGGCAGACGCAACGAGTTCAATGGCGACGGACATCTGATCTATCCGGGACCGGATGGCACGGCGCTCTCATCAATCCGCCTGGAGGCTTTGCGCGACGGGATGGAGGACTACGAGTACCTGTGGCTGCTGGCCGGTGGCCTCCGGGCACTGGAGGCGGAAGGCCGAGAACCGGAGTTGGTGCTGGAGGCCGAGCAGTGGCTCGACGGTCAACACGTCGTCGGGAGCTTCACCAACTGGTGTCGGGACCCGGACGAGCTGCTCGCCGCACGAGAGCAGTTGGCCGATCTGATCGTGCGGGTACTGCGAGCGGCGGGGCCGCCCCAGTAAGCCGGGCACTTGCACAGAGCAAGCAGCAGGAGAGCAGCCCTCTGACTGCTCTCCTGTCATTTGTTTCCCGCGGTTGAGAACTCGGGCTAAGCCTTTGCGGCGGCCAGTCGACTTGTCACATCGTCCCAGTTGACGAGATGGTCCATGAAGGCGCGGGTCCACTCCGGCCGGCGGTTCTGATACTTGAGGTAGTAGGCGTGCTCCCAGACATCGAGCACGAGGATCGGAGCGAGGTCCATGACGGTGAAGTTCTCATGCTTCTCGGCCTGGAGCACGGTGAGCTTCTGCGTGGTGCCGCAGTAAGCCAGGACCCCCCAGCCCGATCCTTCGACGGCGTTGGAGGCGGCGAGGAATAGCCCCTTGAAGGCGGCGAAGCTGCCGAAGTCGTTTGCGATGGCCGCGGCGAGATCTCCGCTGGGCTCTCCTCCCCCTCCCGGCTTCATGTTGGTCCAGAAGATGGAGTGGAAGGCGTGCCCGGAGCCGTGGAAGGCCAGCGCCTTGCAGGCCGCCTTGGCTGCGGCGAAGTCGCCGGAGGTGAGCATGGCGGCGACCTGCTCTTCGGCCGCGTTCAGTCCCTTGACGTATCCGGCATGATGCAGGTCGTGATGCAGCCGGACCGTCTGCTCGTCATAGTGGGGCTCGAGCGCGTCGTAGGCGTAGGGTAGCGGGGGAAGTTCGTATAGCATGGTGGTTTCTCCTCCTGTCTCTGTTGCCGCCAGGCCGGCCCGCGCGAGGTAGGGAGTCAGCGCGGTCGCGGTGACCAATCGCAGGAAGTCTCGGCGATCGAGCTTCATGGGGCCAGTCTCATTGGAACGGATCCTCCTGCGAGATCATGGCGGCTGAGTACACCACATCTTTTCGCAAACAAGAAAAGCGTTCCCTGCGCGGAGGCGTCGGGGGTGGCACCTGATTTGTGTCGCTGGCGCGACAGCGGGGAGGGGGAGTGGGGCGCGGGCGAGCGCGCGGGGCCGCTCTCGGGAGGAGCGGAAGCCGATGGGGGGGCTGGCGGAAGTGCGGCAGACAGGTTTGCCCAGCACAGGGCGTGCTATCGCCGACTCCGTCAGACTGAGGGTAGCACCCCTACCTCAAGTCTTCCAGATACGTTAGAGTGCGTGACGCCCGACTCCGCACCTTCACGTTGCTGTCCTCCAGCGTCGCGTGCACCAGCGCGTCCACGATGTCTTGAGTGCCTTCGGAGGGATATAGATGCCTAATAGTCGCTAGTGCGCCTGCGGCCGCACATCGGAGGTCGGCGTCTACCTCTTGGTCCTTCAGAACGAGCAGGACCACGCGAACGCCGGCACCGTCTCCCCATTCCATGAGCAGTGCCAGAGCATCCGCGGCCTCTGGCCCTGAGGCCCTCAGACATGAGCAGAACCTGTGGGGATCCAGGGCCAGCGCAAGCGACCACACGGCCTTCCCGCTGCACTCTTCCGCGAAGTCCCACGCGATACTGCGGCCAACGGGGACGGACACAAAGCCAAGGGTTGTTGGGATTGTCCCTGGTGGGTTCCTCTGCTCATGTGATACTGCTCTTACCTCAGGTAGTCCCTTGAGCGACAATATCGCCTCTGCCCTAGCGCGGCCTCCCGTCCAAGCCTCAATCCCTCGCTCTCCCGGCATTGGGGGCCCAGGCGTAGCGCTGTAGCGCGCAGATAGGGGCTCCGCGGATACTACCAGGGTCAACGTAGCGTCGGCAGCTTCATCTGCCACGACGCGTAGGTTAAGGTCGCGAAGCACGCCCGTCACCCTCTCGCGGACCCATACCGGGAACTCCAGTCCCTTCGTATCGTAGTCCTCGGTCAGGACGAGATGAACGGTGCTGCATCCGGCGAACCCCTGACGTTGAGCGTCTGAGACCGGTCGCGTCAGCAACGGTGGACTGGCCCTAGCCAGTCGAACGGCCGCCGACTCCCACTCTGCGTCCAAGCCGACCAGCTGCTGGTCCTGGCAGCCGCTCATCCCCACCAGCACCGACAGCGCCAGAACAATAATCCCTGTCCGCTTCACTCCGGTTCTCCATCTTGCGGCAGCACCGCTCAAGCACTGAAAACGTATTCTGCTCCTGCCGGAAGCGTCCTGCTTGCACGAAACCGGAAGCGCGGTAGGAGGCGCACAAGCCTCGCGTCGTGCACAGGGTGACCACGGACTTCGGCTCTCGGCCTCAACGTCTGAGGGGGGCGGTATGCACCCCCGTAGCTTCACCCGAGCGCCTCCGTAGCACGCAGCAGAGACACCCGTCAGGGCCGCAGTGATTGGGGTTTCGGTGCAGAGCGGTGTGTGGGGTCGACTCGTCGCCATCCTGGGTAAGGCCCTCGACTTCCGGCCAAGACAAGAGGTTCTGTCAGGGGCGGCCGTAGCGGGCAGGCGGAGGAGCGGTTGGTGAGGAAGAGGCAGTCCAGTAGACTAAGTATTATCGCGGAGGTGACACCCATGGCTTTCGAGGTCAGTGAAGACTTGGTGAGCCTGGCCTATCAGAGCTTGGGCTACTTTGTCATCGAGGGACGGAAGGTTGGGGTCCGCGAGATAGACCTCCTTGCCGTCCGCCTGGGGGTTGATGGCGACGTCTGCGAGAGACTGCACATAGAGGTGCAGATTGGCGTATCCCCGATTGGGGTCCTGCGTGGGCAGGCGAGACTTGGGACATCTAACCGCGAGCCGGTGAAGAGCGTCAAGGACTGGATGAAGAAGAAGTTCGGCGAAAAGAGTGTAAAGCGTCACGTAAAGGGGGCGTTCTGCGGCAAGACCTATAAGCGCGTATTTGTTCACGGCCGCCTGAAGGACTCGTCACAACTTGCGGCGCTTCGCAAAGCCGGTATTGAGTGCGTATCCGTTCGCGAACTCGTCCAGGAGGCCTACCGGCAGGGGGCTAAGTGTTCAGTATCATGAGATACGTTACAGTAGTGTATCAGGACATCCGTTACAAGA
>CAZWRO010000027.1:0-810 GCA_964635365.1 uncultured bacterium
CGCCGTCGCATCAGGAGGCGCCCGCGGCGCCGTCGCATCAGGAGGCGCCCGCGGCGCCGTCGCAGGCTGCGAGCCTGCATTATCATGAGGTGTTGATCGCCGGGTTTGGCGGCCAGGGCGTGGTGCTGGCCGGCCGCCTGCTCGCCGGGGCGGCCCTCGCGGATGGCAGACAGGTTGTGTGGGCGCCGTCCTACGGGCCGGAGATGCGCGGAGGGGCGGTCCATTGCACTGTCATCATCTCCTCCGAGCGCATCGGCTCACCCGAAGTCTCCTTCGCCGACTCGCTGCTGATCATGGACCGCGCTTCGTTGGATCGGTTCAAGGGCCGCGTGAGGCAAGACGGTTTGCTCGTCCTGAACAGCTCCCTCGTGACGCCACCGGCCGCTATGGAGGCGTGTAAGATACTCCCGATTCCGGCCAACGAGATTGCCGAAGACCTCGGGGAGCTGCGCGTAGCTAACGTAGTCATGCTGGGGGCGTTTCTGCAGGAGCGACCGGTGGTTTCGCTCGAGAGCTTGGGTGAAGTGATGCAAGAGCTGGCGGGGAAATCAAGAGCGCATTTGGTGGCAGTGAACGAACAGGCGCTCTCCAAAGGCGCCGAACTCGCCCGCCAGGCGCACCGCGGGTAGCTGCCACCGCCGGAGAGCCTCCGCAGGCACGATCTTCCCTGCGCGGCGGGTGCTTTAGCGACCGGCTGCAACTCGTAGGCAGCAACTCTCGACGCTGCCGCACTACTTTACCAGTACCCCTGAGTCGTTCCCGGAGCGCGGGCTCGGACCCAACGACGACTACAACTCCGCCGACCTGAAG
>CAZWRO010000027.1:820-16678 GCA_964635365.1 uncultured bacterium
GCATAGGGGCCGGCCAGCCAGCCGATCTAGGGTTATGAAATGCGCTCTAGCGTGAGGCGGACCGCTCCAGATAGATGGCGGCCTTGAGGATGAGGACGCAGGAAGCCCCGTGTGTGATAGTGCCATCGAGCACGGTTTGGAGCGCCTTCGAGAACGGCATCGTGACGACCTCGATCATCTCATCGGCCTGCGTCTGGCGGCGCACTTTGGAGAGACCGCGGGCCAGGAACATGTGATTCGCGGAGTTGACGACGGTCGTGAACGGATTGATGAGGCCCATATCCACCCACTCGGAGGCGATCAGGTCGGCCTCCTCGGCCAGCTCGCGAAGGCCCGCGTGCTCGGGGGTCTCGCCCGATTCGATAGCTCCGCTCACGACTTCGAGCGTAGGCGCTCCTAGCCCATACTTGAACTCGCGAACGAGGTGCACATCACCCGAGGTCTCCAGGGGAAGGACGGAGACACCGGGTTTCATAGTGACAACGCCGAACAGCGCCTCCGGGCCGCCTGATCGAATAATACGGTCTTCCCGGACCTTTATCCAAGGATTTTCGTAGACCGGACGAGAGTGCAAGACGGTGTAGGGCCCCACGTAGCGGGAGCCTTCCTGAGTGGTCATAGTGGCTGCTCCGAGGCGGCAAGTGATGGAGTGGGATGTTCGCCGACAGCCAGCGGCTCCCTTTCTGTCACTGAGCCGTGGCGATGCTGGCGGGAGGGCGACACAGAGGTGATATGTGCTACACGCCTCGGGGTGCGCTCAGACCACTTGGTGGGGGTTACAGACGAACTCTGCAGCGATTGCCGGGAGGTAGTTGGAGAGCGCCCTGGAAGTGAAGGAAAACGCTCAGAGCGGCCCCTGAGGAGCTTCTGAGGCGAAATCGGATCGGGCGAGAGGCATGCCGTGGACCTATTGATAACGGTGAAATCGAGGCCAGGGACGTGTCTCGTGTACCGGATAGGGGACTGCATCGTCTTGCACGAAGGGTATCGGCTGGCCCTCCAGGAAAGCCACGCGGTCTGCATGCACTCACTTGCTTAGATAAGGCCCTATTACAACGTGGTGGCAAGAGGAGTGGCTCCAGAAGATCTGGGTCTGGCCGACCAAGAGGGGAACGCATGTGTGCAGTGTTTGGACCCCTGCGAGGAAACCGGTAGCGGAACGGTCATCTTCAGTTTGGCGCCACTTGCCCAGAAACGGCGTTAGAACCTTCTGAAGGCGTGTGGTAGCTTTTGAGCGGAATAGCCGGGGGGCACAAGGACCCCGAACAAAGGAGGCGTGTGCAAAATGGATGTAGTGATGGTTACCGCGAACGGCATGGTGAAGCGAACCTCGGTTGACGAGTTCCGCCAGCAGGGTCGCGGCGGAGGCGGCATTGCCGCAATGGGTGTCGGCGCCGGCGACCGTGTCGTGGGAGCCGTGGCGCTAGGCAACCAGCAGAGCGTGATGGTAGTGACGGCCGGCGGCACGGCAATCCGCTTTGCAGCCAGCGAGCTACGAAGCATGGGTCGGGGCGCTCAGGGCGTTCGCGCAATCCGGCTCAAGGATGGCGACAAGGTCGTCTCAGTAGCAGCCGTCTAAGGCGCCGCTGACGCCTCACAGCGTCTGACATCGCCGATCTAATCCGCTGGTTGCGGACAGAGGAATCGCGCGCCGTAGAGAAGGCATCGCGCCTTCTCTACGGCGTGCTTGCTTTCAGAGCGCCCGACACGGCCTCACGAGGAAGTCGTGGGGCGCCCCGTGACTTCCGGAATGAACTCGTCGAGTCGTTGAATGCGTCTGGATAGTGGTGGATGGCTCTGTAGCAGCCAGGTAATACGGACGGGGTCTCCTTCCTTCTCGTGCAAGTGGGAGAGGAGCTGGCGGAGACCGTTGGCGCGATACCCCGCGCGAAAGGCATACAGCGTCCCAAAGCGATCGGCCTCGTACTCCTTCTCTCGGTAGCCCTCTCGCATGTCCAGGTCGAGCGCAATGCCGGCCGCTTGTCGGATGGAATCCGAGCTTCTCTGCGTGACCAGCTCCACCAAGAGCGCCCGCGTCATCGCCCTCTCGATGGCAATCTTGGCGTGATGATGGTCCACATGCACCACCTCGTGGGCGACGACCCCGGCCAGCTGGTCGTCATTCGCGACGTAGTCCATCATGCCCCGCGTGACATAGATGAACCCACCGGGCAAGGCCATGGCGTTCACCTCGCTGGTGTCGAGGATCCTGAAGGTCCAGGGAAAGGAGGGCTCGTCAGAGGCGGCCGCCGCGCGTTGGCCGATGGCGTCGAGGCGCCGCTGTCCGACGGGATCGTTGACCACCCCGTACCTCTGTTCAAGCTGTGAGCCTCCCTCTCGGCCGATCCTAATCTCGGTGTCGCGGTCGATCTCCAGTGGATTCTCGCACCCCGGCACCAGACAAACAGCGAGCAACAACAGCAGTACGCAGGTCGCGCGCATATGCCTCTCTCCTCTCGTGGATGCGGCGTAGTTAGACGAAAGGACCGCGTCCCCTGTCGCCCGCGACCAACGCCCCGCAAGCGCGCCTCGGTAGGGAAACGAGAGAACCGTGCCGTAGTAGTCGGCGGGAGATGGGCATGACCAAGACTGGAATGCGGGAGCAACTCGAGCGCCTGCGCGACGAGGCGACGAAGAGGAAAGTGGAGTTCGCCGAAGCGCGCTTCGCGTCGGTGACGAGCAGCGGCTTGATGCTGCAGGATGGCCGCGCGGATCGCATGGGGGCCGGGAGGCGAGCCGGCATGGGAGTGCGTGTGGTGACCGATGGGGCCTGGGGCTTCGCCAGCGCCGAATCGACGGAATTAAGAGACTGGCTCTCCTGCCTGGAGGCGGCCATCGAGATGGCGCGCGTATCGGCGCAGCGACTCGACGAGCCGGTTCGCCTCGCCGATGTGCCCGCGGCCGTCGATGAAGTGCAGGCCCAGTTCGAGATCGACCCCACAACAGTGTCGATCGAACGCAAGCTGGCGGCCGTGCAGGGGTACGAGGAGGCTTCTGCCTTGACGGTCGGAGAGCGGGTAGCCAACCTGATGACCGGCTACAACGATGCTAAGCATCTCGAAATTGTGTGTAACACCCGCGGCACTTTGGTTTCTTCGGAATCCGTACGCACCATGGTGTGGCACGCGGTGACGACCCAGAACGGCTCCATTCGGCAGCGCGCGCGCGAGATACGAGCCCGGCAGGCCGGCTTCGAGTTGGTGGAAGCCACTCCGGCGGAGGAGTTGAGCGGCAAGGCGGCTGCGCTGGCCTTGTCGCTGCTCTCTGCGCGGCCGGCCCCTGCGGGTGAGTTTCCCGCGGTGTTCCATCCCTCCATAACGGGGTTGCTGGTGCACGAGGCCATCGGGCACAATGCAGAGGCGGACCACATCGTGGCGGGACAGTCCATTCTCGAAGGCAAGGTCGGCACCCGCGTCGCGGCGGACTGCGTTTCCATCGTGGACGACGCCACCATACCCGGCTCCTGGGGTTCCTATCAGTACGACTCTGAAGGAGTTCCCGGGCAGCGCCGCGTGATCGCAGAAAAAGGCATCTTGAAGGGGTTCCTGCATTCCCTGGAGACCGCCGCCAAGATGGGCGTGGCGCCCAACGGATGCGCCCGCGCGGACGGGTTCGTCAACCGGCCCATCGTGCGCATGAGCAACACCATGATCTCCCCAGGCGAGATGTCGCTCGAGGAACTCATCGCCGATGTCGACCTGGGACTGCTGCTGAGGGCGGGCCAGTGGGGTTACGTGTGGTGTGAGAAGGGGCAGTACACTTGTCACGCCGGCGAAGGAGTGATGATCCGCAACGGCGAGCTGGCGGAGCAAGTGCGAGACGTCTCGGTCTCCGGGATGACGCTTGAGACACTCGCCAACGTGTCGGCGATAAGCCGTGACTTCGAGCTGGCAATGCCCGGAAACTGCGGCAAGAACGGCCAGAGAATGGCGGTGAACGGGGGTGGACCCTACGTGAAGATCAAGGAGATTGTGGTCGGGGGGCAAGCGTGAACGATAGGGCGATGGAAGACCTGCTAAAGGTTGCCGAGATAGCCTGCGAGGCGGCCGTCCGCGCGGGTGCGGATTTCGCCGATGCCTCGGGCGAGCGCGGACGGGGGCTCTCGGTTTCAGTGGAGAAGAACGCCACGAAGTCCAGCGACGCTTTACTCTGGGCCTCTATCTCAGTGCGGGCCTTCTCCGACGGCGGCACCGGGTGGTCGAGCCTGTCCGGGCTCTCGGAAGATACCGCGCGGCAGGCGGGACGTCAGGCGGCGGAGCTGGCCAAGGCCGCGGAGCCGGATCCCGATTTCACCGATCTGGTACACCCCGCCGCCTATCCGGAAGTCGACGGAATCTACGATCCGGCGATTGCCGAAGCCACGGCGGCCGAGGTCGCCGGATGGGTTACCTGCAACATCGACGCCGCCCGGTCGGTGGCCGCCGACGCGGTGGTGAGCGGAGACGCGTACGCCGGTTGGCGCGAGTGGGCTTTGGTGAACAACCTCGGGGTGCGCGCGGCCCACCGCAGCACCAGTGCGTGGGTCAACTCGGAAGTTGTCATCCGACGCAACGATGATGTGGGTTCGTTCTATGAATGGGACGCGGCCCGGCGAGCGTCGGAATTGGCCCCCGAGGGTCTCGGGGCCACGGCCGCGAGTGAAGCCTTGCGGTACTTGCGCAGCCGCGCAATGGGAACCACGACCGTGCCCGTGGTGTTTGGCCCGCTGGCGGCCCGAGCATTCTTCGACGGCTTGTGCGCGGCGGCGAGCGCAGAAGAGGTGCAGCGGAAGAGATCGTTCTTGGTGGGTAAGAAGGGCGAGCAGGTCGCCTCTCGGCTGGTAACTCTGATCGACGACCCACTGCTCCCCGGCGGGCTATCTTCGGGCGTCTGCGATGGTGACGGCTTTCCGCACCGGCGCGTCGTGCTTGTCGAGAACGGGGTGTTGAAGTCCTACCTTCACAGCAACTACACAGCGCGAAAAGCGGGGGAGGAAAACACGGGGCATTCCACACGAGGAGGCATCGCGCCTACTAATGTCATCCCCGCTCTGGGGACCAAGACCGCCGCCGAGATAGTCGCCGAGGTGGAGGACGGAGTGTATGTCACGCTGGGGAGACCCAGTCCCGATACCGCCACCGGGCAAGTGTCGGCTCTAGTCGACGCAGGATTCCGCATCGAGAACGGGGAGCTCACGTATCCGTTGAAGAGCACCATGGTGGCCGGTTACGGACTGGAGCTGCTGTCCAGCATCGACGCCATTTCGTCTGACTACAGGGCTGAGCCCGGACGCGTGCTGCCGACGATTCGCGTGCAGGGAGTACGGGTGGCCAGCGGAGATTAAGCGGCCGCGGCTTCGGCCCGTGCTACTCAGAGATACGGCACTACGAGTTCGTCGTCGAAGGCCAGCGGCTCACTCAAGTCATAGTGCCCGCCGATGACCTCAGGGCGCCGCCCCTCCACCAAGATCTGCACTTCCTCAATACCGCTCAGTGACGTCAGGGTGTTGACGATGGCGTAGAGCTTGACCTGCTCGTTCTCCGATCCGCCGCGGAATCCAGAGACGAGTTCCTCGCTGAAGTTCGCCATCGCCACCCCGTTAGCCACCTCACAGGTGAGAACGCGGGTGCCCGGCGGCAGGGGCCTGTCGCAGTCCCGCGGCACTTCCCCTCGAATTAGCTCTTCCAAGGCGGCCCGTGCGGGCGACGGTTCGGCCGGAAGCTCGCGTGGCACTGCGACGATGCGCTGCTGTCCCTCCGTCATACGCGCGAAATAGAGGTGCGCAATGACCGGTTCTGGCACTGCCGCGGAAGCGGGTGGAGGTGTAACCTGCGATGCTGCCGGCCCCTCCGCGCGAAGCCGTCGGTACTCCGGATAGATGCGGCAGAGAACGACGATGGCGACGGCGAGGGCCACTGAGAGCACCGCGATGAAGACCCACGGAACGGCCGAGCTGCGCCGTCGTCGGCTCATCCGCGCGATCCCCTCTCATCGCCCCCTTCGGCCAGGAACCGTACCACACCGCGCAGGATGGCGCGGGCTGCGCGCTCGCGGAAATTGGGATGGACCAGGCGCGCTCTGTCACCGTCGTGGTTGATGTACGCGGTCTCCACCAGAATGCCCGGCACGCGCGCTCGGCGAATGACGGCGAAGTTTGCGTTGCGCACACCCTTGTCGACGGTTCCCAAGCTCGCCACAAGTTCCTCCTGCACCAGTTGGGCAAAGAGGGCGCTGTGTTGATGGTCGTAGTACACGCTGGAGCCACACAGTGTGTTCGGCCTGTCGCATGAATTGCAGTGGATGCTGATGAAGGCGTCGGCGTTCAGCCTGTTCGCCACCGCGGCGCGGCCGCGCAAACTGACGTAGCTGTCGCCTTGACGCGTCAGCGTCACTTCCGCTCCCTCCGCTTCCAGCAAGCGGCTCAGCCGCAGCGCAATGTCGAGCACTATGTCCTTCTCGAACGGCCCTTGCGCGGGCGGCCCAAAGATTGCCGGAGCGCCGATATCCTTACCGCCGTGACCCGGATCGACCACGATTCGTCTCCCGGCCATTCGGTTGGCAGCTTCATGGTCTGCCAGCGGAAGGGCCCAGGGACGCGGACCCAATGCGATAACAAGATCATCTCCCTCGACGAAGACGCTGTGGTACTGGGCCTCTCGGAGTTCCACCACGACTCTCGATACCGGATGCTCGGAGGGAGCGGGCTGCTGCGCCATGCGGATCTCGCGAATCAGACCGTCGGGCAGCTCTTGCCTATAGCCGGCCTGCAGTTGCGCATCCGTGATGTCAGCGAAGATCCGGGGAGGGTTGTCGAGGATGGCGACGCAGCGCGGAAGTTGGGCCACGCCCGCCACCCGCACCAGGACGGCGTCTTCACTCGATTCGATATCCGGGGGTTCCAACAGCACGGGGCCGGCGATGGGAAAGATGAGGTTCGTTTCGCCGGGCTCTTCGCCCGGCGCAGTGCGCCAGGCCGGGGCCGGAGCGTCTTCGTCGAGGTCGAGCACCAGGCGCGTGATGTCGGGATCAAACTGGAACTGACCGAATCGAACCTGACGGATGCCGGCCGCTCCCACCGGCAAGGAGGAGGGCTGTTCCGGATCCAGCGTGGCCCCCGGCAGGTCCAGGACCAGGCGCGGCGGGTCGCCGAGGGTGAAGGCCTGAATGTCGAGAGGCGCATCGGCTGCGGCGAAGACGGCGAGGACGACTTCCTGCTCTGTGCGGCTGACTTCAATCCGCGAGATGGCGTAGTCGGCTGCCCCTGCCTCCACGCCGGTCAGCGCCACGGTAAGCAGGCAAAATGCCCCCAACAGAAGACTCAGGCGCGATGCAACATCGCGCCTCGACCAGACGTTCCCGGTCATCGGCGACTCCCTAACATAATTATGCCACAAGGCGCCCCATATGGCCAATCGGAAAAAGCAGCGATTGGCCAAAGACCTGCGGGCATGGCATAGGGGGGATTGTGGGGTCGCAAGGCAGAAAACGATTCGACATGCGGTGGAGCATTGTTGCTTGGTGGCGGGCGGATCGCCATTACTTCAGAGCGTGTCGGCTGGCTCGTGCTGGGAAGCCCGGCGAGGCGGTCCGCGCCTTCGATGAAGTGATCGCCATCTTCCCGAAGCATGCCCGGGCCCACGCCCAGCGGGCCCTGGCCCTGGCGGCGGCGAGCAAGGTCGGCCAGGCGGTTCAGGCGGCCCGGCGCGCCGCCGAACTCGATCCCGGGAACCATGTCCCCTGGCTGTTCCTGGGGAAGATACAGTACGACGCCGGCGCCCTGGAGGAAGCGAGGAAGGCTTTCTCCGCGGCCTCTAGGCTCGACCCCGACAATCGGCTCGTGCAGGCTTACCTTGGGCTGGCCCTTCTGGCGATGGGCCGCACGGAGGCGGGAGCCGAGCTGCTGCGGCCCAACCTGCTCTATGGATACGAACCCCTGGAGGGCAGGGTGACGGCTTTGGCCGAGCAGTACCTCTGGGAGCACCGCGATCGCGCCAAGTCACTCGAAGACCAGCTCACCGCCGACGAGGGCGGCCGGCCGGAAGTGTCCGCTGGCTGGGGCCTCCGGCTGGCCTCTGCCGTCCGCCGGGTGCTACTGTGGCCGCTGGCGCGGCTGCGCGGTCGCGCGGCGGCCCTCGCCTTGGAAGCCGAAGAGGCCATGTCCGTCGGAGACTGGGAACAGGCGATCGAGGCCCTGCACAGGGCCGAACAGGCTGGCGCGGACCCGGAGCAGGTCGCCCTCGCGCTCGGGCAATGCTACCTGGAGATGGACAACTCCACAGCCGCCGTCAAGCAGTTCGCGCGCCTGCCCGAGGAGACCCGGAAGGAGCCCGATGTCGCGCTCCTTGTGGGGGCGGCGCTGTTCGACGCGGGGCAGTTCGAAATGGCGCGCAAGCCGCTCGAGATCGCAGCCGAGCGCTTCTCCCGCGAATTCGTCGCCTCCTACTATCGGGGCCTCTGCGACATCGCGCTGGGGCAGGCCAAGGCGGCCGCCGCCTGGTTCACGCAAGCGGCCGAACGGCTCAACCCGCACATCGCGGAGAAGCGGCTAGCTGAAATGCTGCGGCTGTGCGCCGAAGACGGCGGCGAGCCCCGGTGAGGCGGGCGAGATAGATCTCAGGCCGGATGCCGGAAGACGTAGACGAACTCGTTCTTGACCGCCTTGGCGAAGAACGCCTGATTGATGAGACGGCGGCGAAACGTGTCCACCAGCTCCATGCCCTGGGCTTCGCACTGTCTGCAGACAGCCTCGTGGATGCCCTCTTTAGACTCCCCGATCACCAGCGCGAAGTAACCGTCCAGCACCTGCGTCACCTGCTCGACCACCGCCTTCATATCCGCCAGATAATCCGGCGCCCGGCGTCCGATCTCAGTGAGCCCTGGCTCTTTCAGGCCCAGCGTCTTGAATGACAGCAGGTGCAGCTTCTGGTAGTTCTGGGCGCTCCAATACGGGGGCGACGTCACTGCGATCTGCGCGCGTCGACCGAGCGAGGCCAGGGCGCGGGCATCGTGGGCGAAGGGCTCGGCGGCGCCGGTCGCCTCCGCCTGGAACTCCGCCAGCGCGGCGCCCATCCGGCGGAGCTGCGCCCGCAGACGCGCAAAAGGGTTGATCTCACGTCTGCGGTTGTCCACAACGCGATCGTAGTGCTTCCTGTCAACGTAGGTCGGCCCTTTGGGGAGAGCCGGAATGGTGCGGTCCATTCGGGCATTGCTCATGCCCTTGAGCAGATCCGAAAGCCCGATCTCCACGAAGTTCCGCGTGTCGGCGTCGAGCCGGCGCGCGCGATTGAGAATGGCGCGAATCGCGCGGGCCACCTCCTCCCGAAACCAGGCCTCGCTTCCCTCGAACAGGCGAGCCGAGCGCGCCCGGTGCCGTGACGGCCCAGAGGCCGCTTCGTCGAGCCAGTCGATGAAGGCGGATAGTGCTTCGCCGTCGATGCCAGCAGTCTTGGCCTGCGCAATCTTTACCGCCAGTGGGTTGATGTCAGTTCCCCACGCGTCGTGTCCCCTCCGGGCGGCCTCCACCAGCGTAGTCCCGGACCCCATGAACGGGTCGAGCACTACGTCCCCCGGCTTCGCATAGCGCTCGATGACGCGTCCTGGAATCTGCGGGATGAACTTGGCCGTCCAGTGATGGAAGAAGTGGGTCGAGCCCTGGGTCTCCTTGATCCCCAGTTCGGCGAAGTCCCAGTTATCTGCTCCCCGCCTCACGGCTTGCCGATCCACGTGTGCCAGTCGTCGTCGATCCGCTTCTCGCGGCGATGGCGATCCATGGTGAGGGCGCACAGGCAGCGTCGGTCGTCCGGCACGGCGCGGGAGATCGAGGCGGCGATATCGAAGAACCGCCCCATGGACTCCTCCACAGCTTCCTGCTCCGCGCGGCCGATGACGCTCTCGAGCATTTCCCCCGGCCGCGACTCGCGCTCGTGCACCCCCTCCGCGTAATCCGTCACGCAGCAGATGGGCAGATAGCACATCTCCAGCTCGCGGGCCAGGAACACCTCGGGCGCCAGCGTCCTTCCCACCAGATCGCCCTTCCACTGGCGGAAGACGCGGATCTCCGACCTGGTCTCCAGCCGAGGCCCCTGCGTGCATACATACGTGGCGTGATCATGGTAGGGCAACCCCAGCAGATGCATGGCACGTTCCGCAACCTCCTGCATCTCAAGGCAGAAGATGGGATGCTGGCGGACCAATCCCAGCCCCGTGCCCTTGTAGAAGCTCGACTCGCGCCCGCTTGTGGCGTCGATCAGATCGGTTGGAAGCACGTACTGGCCCATGGCAATCGACGTATCTATCGCCGCCGGCCCCGACCAGGCCATAATCCGGGAGGCCCCGTGCTCCTTCAAGGCGTAGATGTTGGCCCGGTAGTTGACCCACGGCGCGGCGACTTCGCGGCCCGTCTCACCGTGTCTCGGCAGAAAAAGGAAGTGCGATTCCCGAAGGCGGACGCGGTAGAGCGAAGCCGACAGACCGAAAGGAGTCGGCACCGGCCCCAGGCGCTTCACGTGCTGTTGGTTGGCCGCGAGGAGTTGCTGCGCGTCTCGGCCCCCGATCACGGCGAAGGTATCTCGCGGAATCATGGCGGTATCTCCAAGTTGCTGCGATTACGTGCGGCTAAGAAAAGGTAAGCCTCCGAAGCGCCTTCTCAGACTCATCTGTTAGGCACCGCCGCGCCGCCTCTAGGCCTAAACGCCGACGCGGCGCGTCTCTTCCAGCATGGCGAAGTAGTTCTCGAGCGGAACGTAGTTGGCGACGGTATTGCCCGATCCCACCGCGAAACCGCCGCCCGGCATGCAGGCCTCGATCACCTCTGCCGTCCGATGGCGCACCTGATCGGGCGTGCCCCGGCACAACAGGTCCATGTCGATGCCGCCGAGCAGCGCGAGGCGGCTCCCCCACCGGCGCTTCACCTCCTCGATGGGCATGATCACGTCCTCGAAGCTGTGCTTGGCATCGATGCCCACGTCTTCTATCAGATCCTCCATCACAGACTCCAGATTGCCGCAGGAGTGCAGTAAGAAGGGCTTGCCGTGGGCATGGACGGCCTCCGCCAGGCGTCGCTGCCACGGGAAGACCCACTGGCGCAGCGCCTCGGGCGAGATCATGGTCTGCGTCTTGAACCCCATATCGTCACCCAGGAAGACTGCCCCCACGCCTTCGTGGCCGGCAAGGGTGTCGAAGATCCCGAGCAACAGCTCGCCAACGCGGTCGAACATCGCCCGAACCAGGTCGGGCTGATCGGCTATGGCGTAACACATCGGCGAGTATCCCATCAGCCACATCACGTTTTCGAGTACTCCACCGGGCCCGTGCGGGAGGAGCTTCATCCCTTCCGGCAGGGCCGCCGTGGCGTGCTCCAGGGGCCGATAGTGGCGTTCCTCAACTGTGGGCCACGGATACTGCTCGAAGTCATCCCAGGTCTCTATCGCCCCCCGATTCTCGTCCACCCAGCCGCGAGTCCCGGAGCTCAGGGCGGCCGTGTCCTCCGCTTCCAGGCTCGTGTAAGGCAGCGCGAACTCCGTCCGGCACGGCACGTAGTCATATCCGAGGCGGTAGAACAGATCGGCCATCTCCTTCCAGCGAGCGGCCGAATCGGCCGAGAAGGGCGCTTCCCGAATCGCCTCCATGACGGGCTCGTCGAGGAACAGCTCGATGAACGGAACGCGGTCTGGTAGGCCTCTGGCGAATACCTTTTCGAGCCGCTCGAAATCGGGATCTGGATTCAGGTCTGGAAAAGGCATCAATCTCCCTTCATGCGGCCCGGCCGCCGCCCGAAAACGGCTGCGGAGCCTGGCGGCTGTCCCGCGCCAGGCCGGTGCGGACCTCCTCCGCCGGACAGAGGCGTGATTCTGGTGACCGCACGCTTTTCCTGCACGGGCTGTTGCAGGACGGAGGTCCGCTTCGCTTCCCGCCTGCGGCTTTGCCACAGCACGACACATGGCAGTGCGCCTGAATCGACAAGGCGTTAGCACGTCACCTTGACTGCCCATATCACGCCTGTTAGAATCGCCCCCACCTGTTGCCGAGGAGGAGGTGGCCTCCATGGCGCTCGACGGAAAGCGAATTGCGGTTTTGGTAGAGGAGCTCTACGAAGACCTGGAGCTCTGGTATCCGGTGCTCAGATTCCGCGAGGCCGGGGCCGAGGTGAACATCGTCGGACCCCTGGCCAACGAAACCTACCGCAGCAAACATGGATATCCAGCCGTCGCTAAGGTGGCGGCCATTCAAGCTTCAGCCGGCGACTTCGATGCCGTCATTATCCCGGGCGGCTATGCGCCGGACCGCATGCGGCGTCACGCCTCCATGGTTGCGTTCGTGCGCGAGATGTTCGACGCCGGCAAGCTCGTGGCCGCAATCTGTCACGCCGGCTGGCTGCCGGCCTCCGCGGGAATCCTCAAAGGAAAACGCATGACCTCCTTCGTCGCCATTCGCGACGACATGGTGAACGCCGGCGCCATCTGGGAGGATGCCGAGGTCGTCACCGACGGGAATCTCGTCACCTCTCGCACCCCCGACGACCTACCGGCCTTCTGCCGGGAGATTATCGGCGCACTGACCGCGGGCGACAGGTAAGCTTCGCCACCGCGGCGAATGCTCATACGTGGAGCACGGCACGAGGAATGCGGTCAAGTAGGCCTCGCTTGCCAGCCCAAAGGCTTACCCTGCTGGCGCGTGGGATTGCACCTGGAGGAGGGAGAAACATGTGGAGGCGCTTCCCAAACTCAGAGCTGGTCGCGGCCGTGCTGCTCCTGGCCGTTGCCTCCGTGCTCGGCGTGCGGATTGCCAACACGGCCCAGGCAACGGCTAAAGAAGTGTGCTTCACCAACCTGGCGCGCCTCGCACAGGCCACGCTGATGTATGTGAATGACCACGACGGGCGCTTTCCGCCGCACCAGATTCCCCAAGATCCCTATACCTGCGCCTGGGGAGCGGACAACTCCAACCCCTACCTGCGGTGGCCCGTGTTGCTGGAGCCCTATCTGTCTGATCGTTCCGTATACCTCTGTCCGGGGAGCAGAGCTCCCAGAGTCGGCTACGGCGTGCAGAACCACCCCAACTGGATCACCAGCGAGCGGATCACGACTAAGGGATACCCTGACAGCCCCTGCGGACGGGTCTACCCGCCGGGATGGGGCGGCGCGATAACAGACAGCGCCACTCAAGGGCGGTGCGTCGACCCGGACCGTTTCTGCTCCACCGTGGGCGGCGCCATGCGCGAACTCAGTGGGAAACGCCTGGCCTCAGTCGAGAATCCGCAGCACCACCTGCTGTGGGCCGATTCGTCGCGCATGTGGGTCAACCTGGGATCGGTCATATGGGCCGAGGCCTGCCGTGCCGATTGCGCCGACCTGGACGACCAGGCCGACTGGGAGAACTGCCCTTGGTCCCAACAATGCGGGGCCGGAGGCGACTTTGCCACCAACCCCGAGGTCCGCGCCAGGTTCGCGCGGCATGACGGCGGAAGCAACATCGCCTTCGTAGACGGTCACGTGAAGTGGATGTCCGTCGATCAGATGATCCAGGCCTATCGTGAGGGGCAGCTCCAGGGCGCGCCGCCCGCGCCCAAGACCAACGGCAGGCCCTGGTATCTCAGGTGAAGCGCTCTGCCGAAGAACAGCTAGCCCTGATCCGCGCCCACACCATCGACCTGATCCCGGAGGACGAAGTGCTCGCCAAGCTGCGTTCCGGGCGGCCGCTCCGGGTGAAGTATGGCGTCGATCCAAGCGGTCCCGACATCCACATCGGGCACTGCGTTCCCATCCGCAAGCTTCGCTTATTCCAGGACCTGGGCCATACCGTGGTCCTTATTATCGGGGATTTTACGGCCCTGATCGGCGACCCCAGCGGCCGATCTGAGATGCGTCCCCAGCTCACCCGGCAACAGGTCGAGGAAAATATGGCCAGCTACCGGGAGCAGATATCGAAAATCCTCGACCCCACCCGGATGGAGTTCACCTACAACAGCGAGTGGTTGGGCAAGTTGACGCCGGAGGACATCCTCCGGCTGACAACCACGCACACCGTCGCGCAGCTCCTGGCGAGAGAGGACTTTAACGCGCGCTACAAGGCGGAGGAGCCCATCAGCCTGGTCGAGTTCCTCTACCCCCTGTTTCAGGGCTACGACTCCGTGGCCGTCCGGGCCGATATCGAGATCGGCGCCACCGAGCAGAAGTTCAACCTGCTGGTGGGCCGGGAGCTTCAGCGGATGGGTGTGTTCGGAGAGCCCCAGGAGCCGCAGTGCATCTTGACCATGCCAATTCTCGTGGGCACCGATGGCGTTCAGAAGATGGGCAAATCGCTCGATAACTACATCGGGATTACGGAGCCGCCGGACCAGATGTTCGGCAAAGTCATGTCGATTCCCGATGAGGTGATCGAGCAGTACTTCGACCTGTGCACCGATGTCCCGGCCGACGAGGTCGCGCAGATGAAGGCCGACATGCACTCCGGCTCGCTCAACCCGCGGGACGCAAAGCGCCGGCTCGGCCGCGAGATCGTCACCCTCTACCACCGCGCGGAGGCCGCGCAGAAAGCCGACGAGACCTTCCTCCGCGTGTTCTCTGCGTCGCGAGAGCAGACGCGAGAAGACTATGAAGCGGTAGCGGAAGAAGTCGCGATTCCCCAGTCGCTCCGCGGCAAGCCGGTGTGGATCTCGACGGCCCTCGCCGAGCTCGGGCTGGCTGCCAGCAGGGGTGAGGCGCGCCGGCTGGTTCAGGGCGGGGGCGTGTACCTGGATGAGCGCCGCATCTCCGACCCGAAAGAAGAGATCGAGTTGGCGCCCGGCCAGCTCCTGCGGGTGGGAAAGCGCCGAGTGGCGCGCCTCGCTGGGGACTAGACCGGGAGGAGAAGTCTGGGCCGCGCGACGACCGGGAAACCTATCGCCCGACGGACCGTGCCCGTCACGCGCGCCCCAAGGGCGGCCTACCGCAGTTCGACAATATCTGGAATCTCCCACCCAGGCTCTTGACACGGCGCGAGGATTGTGGCATTATACTGAAGCTTAACAGGGAACCTTAAAAGTAAGGATGAACGCCTCGAGGGGCAGTACGCCTCTCGTCGCTTTGTCTGGGAGGGTCCCTGCCGGTCCTTGAAAACTGAACAGTGTTCGGATGGTTGTGCTAGGGTAACAAGCGATCGTAGTTGGCGCAGAGCATGCCCGCCCTAGGCGGGTAGCTGGCTCAGCGCAGGCGGTCGTTAAACTCCGTATTTCAATGGAGAGTTTGATCCTGGCTCAGGACGAACGCTAGCGGCGTGCCTAAGCTATGCAAGTCGAGCGGGGTTTCAGCGTTGAGTTTCCTTCGGGAGACAAAGTGCTGCGACCTAGCGGCGAACGGGTGAGTAACACGTGAATAACCTACCCCGCTGACCGGGATAATCCACCGAAAGGTGGGGTAATACCGGATATGAGGCCTCTTCGCATGTCGAGGCCTGGAAAGGGGCAACCCACAGCGGGAGGGGTTCGCGGCCTATCAGCTTGTTGGTGAGGTAACGGCTCACCAAGGCGACGACGGGTAGCCGACCTGAGAGGGTGACCGGCCACACTGGGACTGAGACACGGCCCAGACTCCTACGGGAGGCAGCAAGCGGGAATCTTGTGCAATGGGCGAAAGCCTGACACAGCGACGCCGCGTGAGGGATGAAGGCCTTCGGGTCGTAAACCTCTGTTGTCGGGGACGAAGATCTGACGGTACCCGACTAGAAAGCCCCGGCTAACTCCGTGCCAGCAGCCGCGGTAAGACGGAGGGGGCAAGCGTTGTCCGGATTTATTGGGCGTGAAGCGCGCGTAGGCGGTCCGTTAAGTCGGCTGTGAAAGTGCTGGGCTCAACCCAGCAATGTCAGTCGATACTGGTGGACTCGAGTCCGGGAGAGGGAAGCGGA
>CAZWRO010000028.1:0-4819 GCA_964635365.1 uncultured bacterium
AATGGAGAGCCCCGCTCTGGTTATGTTGGCGAGGCGGAGCAGGGGCACAGCACCAACGCTACAAAGCGGGGCTCATGATCGCACAGGTGAAACCAGAACGCCCTCGGCGGCGAGGTGCAGTGAGGGCGCTCTTGGCCCGGGCTCCCCCTTGTCGTCGGGGGAGCGCCGGCTGCGATATCGAAACACGGGTTCCGTGCCCGTGCAGTGGATTAATTAGCACAAGTGGGGGGTGAGGACAACCCTGCGAGAAGGGGGTGTGTGCGGATTCCGGGCCACGCTTGGGAGGGGGCGGGGACAGACGCGCTTGTGACCGCGTGCACGGTGTTTTCCCGCCCGCGCGTGGGAGGGGGCGGGACAGACGGGCTTGTGATCGCGTGCACGCTGTTTTCCCGCCCGCGCGTGGGAGGGGGCGGAACAGGCGAACAGCGGGGGGTTCTCGGGGAGCGTCAGGCGGATTTGCGGCGGAAGCACAGGTGGCAGTTTTGGGTGGCGCCTGCGTCGGATCGCGGCTGAGGAGGGGCCTCGGCGCAGGCCATGAGGGGCATGTCGAATTCGTATTCGCCGCCGAACTCGGCGCACCAGACGCGGCCTTCGGTGGGGCAGATGGTTTGGGCGACTTTGGCGGCGAGGTGTTGGCGGTTGCTGTTGCGGAGGAGCTCGAACCAGGGGCAGCGGTGGATGGTGAAGGTGACTTCGGAGGGGGTGACGGAGGTGTCGAACTGGTGGCCGTCGGCGGTGAGCTTGAGGGTGAAGCAGCGGGCGAGGTCGTCGGGGGTGTTGCCGGTGGAGTGGGTGAGGTCGCGGGCTTTGCGGGCTTGGATCTTGGCGAGGACTTGCCAGACGCGACGGTCGAGGGCGAGGGCGTGGTCGAAGTCGTGGGCTTCCTCGGTCATGACGAACCAGAGGCCGTCCACCGCGTGGTAGGAGCGGCGGAGGTATTCGGCTAGCTGCTTGTGATCGGTCATTATGCGCAGGCGGGCCGCGGGGTTACACGGCTTTTCTCACCAGGAGGGTGAGGGCGACGCGAATTCCCTGGCCGACCATGTCTCCGACGATCATGCCGATGGCGACGGGCATCAGGCGGCGGTAGAGCTGGAGGCCGCCGTAGCGGATGGTGAGGCTCTTCCAGAGCCAGCCGACGAAGAGGGGCATCCAGTACCAGTGCATGCCCCAACAGTTGGCGGCGAGGTAGCCGAAGGGGTGGAAGGGCCACCACCAGAAGCGAAGGCGAAGCACGCCGAGGCCGATGGCCGTGACGGCGCCGGCGGCGAGGGCGATGGTGCCGTTGAGGTCGAAGGCGGCGGGGTTTTCGAGCATTTCGTAGATGCGGCCACCGACGATCCACATCTGGTTCTTAAGCCAGCCGTGGGAGGCGGTGGAGATGTAGTTGAATCCGTAGTGGTACATGCCGGTGAGCAGGATGTAGAGGCCCAGGCCAAGGGAGAGGACGAAGCCGGCGACCATGGCGATGAGGAGGCGGCGCGAGGAGATGCGGGCGGAGTCGGCGATCTTGAAGGCTTCGAGTGCGTTCCCCGTGACGACCTCGAAGGACTCACCGAAGCCGGGGAAGTAGGCCCAGCGGAGGCCGATGAGGTTGATGATTTCCTTGGGGCGGAAGATCTTGCTGCCCAAGGGGACGAGCATTAGCTCTTCGATGCCGAGGGGGAAGGGCAGGAAGCCGAGGCCGGTGTCGGCTCGCAGGCGTGCCCACATGACGTAGTAGGAGACGAGGAGGCCGATGATGATGAAGCCGACGAGGGGGCGGGTGCCGGCGACCCAGCAGAAGTAGACCATGTAGATGAAACAGAGGATGAAGCCGAGGAGGGCCCAGCGATAGGCCATGGGCTCTTTGCTGTCTCCGGCGCCTTGGCTGCGACCGAAGGCGATGCGGAGGGAGCCGGCGACGTAGCGGCGGCCGGTCCAGAGGGCCCAGAGGCCGAGGGCGATGACGGCGCCGCCGCCCTGGTAGTAGGGGGCTGGGAAGCCGCTGCTGTACCAGCCGTCAGGGGTCTGAGGGGTGGCGCCGGCGGCGATGGCGCCGACGGTCATGAGCACGCGGAGTAACCAGAAGAACCAGCAAGAGAATGATAGCTCTTTGGGGATGAGGAAGGCGATGGCGATCATGGTGGGATCGAGGTAGAGGTCGATCTCGCCCAGGCCGGCGAGAGGGCCGATGTTGTGCCACTGCATGAGCGTTTTGCCGGTGAGGGGGATGCCCGGGATGGCCGGCCAGAGGAGGCTGAGGGAGTTGAAGATGTTGAGGCCGCAGATGACGATGAAGCCCATCCAGAAGAGGGAGGCGACCGGGAGGCGGCCGCCGCGGCCGGAGGCTTTGTCCTCCCTAATCATTTCGAGGGGGACTTGGGCGAGGGGGAAGCTGAGGCGCTCGTGGGTGATCCAGAGCTGGCGGAAGAGGATGACTGCGCAAAGGGTGCAGCCGAAGAAGGCGGACATGAAGGAGGTCCAGGCGAGGAGGGGGACTCTCCAGTGTGCCCAGGGCACGGCGGACTGGCCTTCGAAGTAGTACTCGGCGGCGGCGGGATCGGTCGGGGAGAACCAGGAGGGAAAGTACTCCATGAAGGCGTTTTGCCACTCGGGGATGGCGTGGGCGACGTAGCGGGGGGCAATCTGATGGCCGATCAGCCAGGCGAGGATACCGTGGGTCATGAGGGGGCCGCCCACGAGGGTGATGCCGTAGATGGCCAGCAGCTCTTTGCGGGAAAGGGCTCGCCAGCCGAACTTCGGGAAGACGGGGTTGAGGCCGGTGAGGACGAAGAGGAGGAAGATGCAGGCCATGGACGGCACGCCGGCGGCGAACATGTAGCTGGCGCCGTAGACCAGTTCGCCGTAGAAGCCGGCCGGGGAAATGAGGACCAGCAGGAAGAACGCGATTAGGATGGCGCGCAGCGTTACGCCACCGTGGCCGCCGTTAGCCGCAGTCTTTTCCATGGTATCCTTTCCGAGCGCCCCCGACCCGAGGGGCGCGTGAGAACGCTTCTGAGACATTTGTTACGAAGGGCTGCGGTTGTGGGTTTCGACATCGAAGCGAAGCCTCCTCCAGGGGGAAGAGATTCGATTTTGGCGCTGAGGGATCGGCACTTGCGCCTTCGGAGGGGAATCGGCGGCCTCCGTCGGCGAGGTATGCGGTCGGCGAAGCGGGGGAAGGGGATGAGTGGTGCGGGGTGGAAGTGATGATGACAGGCGGCTCGTGTCGCCCTAAAGTGTCCACGAAGTAGTTACAGCACCGCACGAAGTCCTCGCACTACTGCAGCAGACCCTCACAGCATTGCACACCTGAAGCACTCGCGCATTTGCGCGGCGCGGGCGGGCCTCCGCCGATCTGAGTTCTTCTGGCCGAGTTGGGATGGCCGAATTGAGAGGGTGCTGTGAGCAGTAGTGCGCGCAGTTCGCGGGACGGGAAGCGTTGGGGGGAGGGGACGGACGCGCGGGGATCGTCTGATGATATCGATTGAGAGTCTCTCGGCTGTCCTGGGCAAGGTGAGCGGGGCCTTCGTGGCTCTGCTGTATGCGGCCTTCAGCTTCACCGACTTGCTGCTCACGAGAGCGGCTTTCTCACTCGGAGTCGGGGAAGCCAACCCGATGCTGTCTTGGCTGGACGGACATGGTCTGTTCGTTCCGGCAAAAGTGGTGTTTACGCTGGTGGCGGCTTTGTTGATGGGCTTCCTTTACTCCCGGGGGCGAGCGCGGGCGATTGCTTGGTCGGCCCTGCTGCTGATGGTGTCGGTGGTGGGCTACCATCTCTGGGGCCTCGGGGTGGCGTGAGCGCGGGTCTGCTTGGGCCGGGGGGCGAGGGGAGCGCGGCCTGGGGCGGAACGCGCAGGTTGATCCCACCTTCGGCCGTAGTACGAACAGTAGTGCGAAAGGACTTGCAGTTGTTTCATAACTTCGAGACGAGGTTATGAAACAGCATAGCAAAGGCGGCAGGCTGTGTCAGGCGCATTTCAGGCCGGCATAGGGGCCAGCCAGCCGAGCGAGGGTTATGAAATGCGCTCTACCATGGACGAAATCAGAGTGATACCGTGCTTGGACATGAAGGACGGGCGAGTGGTGAAGGGGGTGCACTTCGTGGATCTGCAGGACGCGGCCGATCCGGTGGAGGCCGCGCGCGCTTATGATGCGGGAGGGGCGGACGAGATTGCGTTTCTCGACATAACGGCGACGGTGGAGAAGCGCCGGACGATGTTCGAGGTGCTGGAGAGGGTGGCGGTGGTGGTGGAGGCACCAATCACAGTGGGCGGGGGGATCAAGTCGGTGGAGGACGTGGAGCAGGCGATGGCGGCGGGAGCGAGCTGTGTCTCCATATCCAGCGCGGCCTTCCGAGATCCGGAGATGGTGAGCGAGGCCGTGAGGCAGTTCGGCTCGGAGAAGATACTGGCGGCGATCGATGCGGACGCGAACGCGGCCTGTGCTTCGGGCCGGGAGGTATACATAGACGGAGGCCGTACGGCGACGGGTAAAGATGCGATCGAGTTCGCCAAGGAGATGGCTGACCTCGGCGTGGGGCAGATACTGCCGACGAGCAAGGCGACGGATGGGGTGAGGGAGGGGTACGACCTGGAGCTGACGCGAGGGATTGCGGAGGCGACTGGGCTGCCGGTGATCGCCAGCGGAGGGGCGGGGAAGCTGGAGCATTTCTACGAGGCGGTGGCGGAGGGGAAGGCGGCCGCGGTGCTGGCGGCCTCGGTGTTCCACTTCGGGGTGTTCACGGTGCGGCAGGTGAAGGAGTATCTGAAGGAGCGGGGGATTCCGGTAAGGCTGTAGTACGGGGGAACCCGCCCCGGCACAGAAGGCGCAGGCC
>CAZWRO010000028.1:4919-14551 GCA_964635365.1 uncultured bacterium
CGGGCCGGTGGAGGTCGGCGGCGGTGCGACGAGCTATGATCTCGCGGCGCACTTCGACTCCATTCTCGTAGGTGATGCGCACGGTTTGGGTGCGACGTGATAGTCCTTCGCCGACCTGCTCTTGAACCTCCTTGCGCGCGACCACGGTAATGCCGGGCTGACTGCCTGGAATGTTGAGGGAGGCGTCGGCACGAAGGCGATCGAGGTCGAGATCCGGGTTGGCCTGGCGAAGGCGGTTGAGGGAGACGCGGTAATCCCGGGCGATCTGCCAGGCCGTCTCGCCGGAGCGCACCTCGTGAACTGATCTGACGCCGGAGGCTTGGAGGATGTGCCGGATGGCGGCCTCGGGTGTGGGGGAGACGCGGTCGGCGGGGACCGCGCGAGGGTCGACTCTGACGCGTTCCTTGAAGAAGGTGGTGAGGCCGGGCTGACCGGTCGGGGCAAGCCGCGCGAGGAGGAGGGAGAGCGTCTTGACGGCTTCGCTCTGGGTGGGGAGGGCGACGACCAACTGGTCGTTGGCGAGGATGGCGGAGGCCTGTACGAGGACTTCGACGCGCGCGGAGAGGGCGGCGAGGGCCTCGGCTTCGGTCTGGACGGGATGACGACTGGCGGGAACGGAGTGGAGAGTCACCTGCTGGGCGAAGTCGACCTCTTCCGAGGAACCGGCGGCGTCCTTCAGGTCGTCCAGGAGGCGCTCGGCTTCGGCCTGGCTGGCGAGGACGGCGACCGGCTCGCCGTCCACGGCGATGAGGCAGACGCGACGGCCGCCGGGGAGGCGATCGAAGTAGAGGACGAGGAAGGCGACGGCGAGGAGCAGCATGGCGACCCGCTCCATCCAGAGGCGACGGCGGAGCCTGCGGGTCGTGTCTTCGTGGCCGGAATCAGGGTTATCTGCCATGGCGGTGGGCGGCGCACTTATCTTGCGTATGCTGCTCACTCATTATGACACCGATGCGGGCCGTTCGTCCGCAATCGGGATCAGCCGTTGGTCCGCAGTCAGGACCAGCCGTTGGTCAGGTGCGGCGGCTTGGTTCAGGGCTGGGGCGGGTGCTCGAGACGAGCCCACCAGGCCAGGTCGAGATCGGGGAAGATGGAGTCGCGCTCTTTGCATTCGGCGAGGAAGCGCTGGTCTTCGTCGCTGATCTCCTCCCCTTTCGCGCGTCGATGGGCCATGTCGGCGAGACGGGAGAAGGCTTCGTAGTGGAGGGCGGCGCGGCGCTCGGCGTAGTCGCGTGCGGTCCAGGTGGAGATGAGGAAGGGCCAGTCGGAGGCTTCGAGAAGCAGCAGCTCGCGGGCGGCCTGGACGACGATATCGCCGAGGAGCGAATCGGGGGAGTCGAGGGCCTGCTGGGCGAGGCCGGGGAAGTCGTCCTCGGCGGAGTAGATGTGCTTCCAGATCCAGGTGGTCCATTCGTTGAGCCAGACCCAGTGGAATCCGCCCTGGCCCCAGGAGCTTTCAGGGAGGGAGACGGCGGCCTCCGGGGTGTGCTTTTCCAGGGCCTCGGAACAGGTGAGGAGATCGACGGCGGGGTTGGAGGCGATGTCTTTGAGCGCGCGGTAGAGCCATTCGGGGCCCTCGAACCACCAGTGGCCGAAGAGTTCGGCATCGTAGGGGGAGCAGAGAATGCCGAAGCCGCCGGTGCGTGTGTTATGGTCGGCGAGCAGCTCGTGGACCAGGTGGGAGAAGTGATCGGCGTTCTCGACCACGCGCGCTTCGGCTCGGTTGGGATGGTAGGGCTCTTTGGAGCCGAGGTCGGAGTCGGAGGAGGTGACGCGCCAGTAGCGGTGGCCGCCGGGGAAGTGCTTCTTGTGGAAGTCGAGGTACCAGCCGTCACCGGGGTATCCTTGGTCGCCGCTCCATACTTGGGTGCCGGTGCGTTCGTCGCGGGCGAAGACGGCGACGGGCGGGGTGTCCTCGACGGCGGAGTGGACGAGATAGGGCTGGTGGGGGGACTTCTCGACATCGACGGGGCCGGGTCGGTAGCTGGCGCGGAAGCGCTCCCAGAGGCTCTGGAGGCCGGCGAAGCGCTCGAGGTAGACGCCGGTGGCGGCGCCGCCGAGGAGGGTGTGGCTGTCGACGATGAAGTATTGGAGGCCGCTCTCGGCGAGGAATTCTTCGACGCCCTTGCGGAGCAGGGGCTGTTGGGGGCCGGCGTCGGGGAGGGGAGAGGCCCAGTGGTAGCGGGGCCGGTAGCCGCATTCGGGGAGCCAGAAGCCGCGGGGGGGCCGGCCGAAGTGGCGCTGGTAGGAGGTGACGGCTAGCTTGACCTGGGCCTGGAGGCTCTCGTCGCGGCCGAGGAGGGGCAGGTAGCCGTGGGTGGCGGCGGAGGTAATGATTTCGACGTGGCCGTCGTTCTGGAGTCGGCGGAAGCCGGCAATGATGTCGCTTTGGTAGCGGCCGCGGAAGCTGTCGCGGATGGCGAGGAAGTGGACCCGCCACTGTTCGGCGAGGTGGGCGAGGTGGGACTGTTTCTGCGTCTTGAACTCGTCCCGGTTCTCGGCCGCGCCGCGGGCGCGCATTTCGAGGTAATCGATGAACTGGTGCTTGAACTGGGGGTCCGTGAGCTGTTCTGCGAGGATGGGGGTGAGGCCGATGGTGGACCTGGGGGAGATGCCTTCTGCGACCAGGCGGTCGAAAGTTTGGAGGAGGGGCAGGTAGCTCTCGGCGGCGCACTCGAAGAGCATGTCGGAGCCGTGAGGCCAGGTGCCATGGGACAAGACATAGGGCAGGTGTCCGTGAAGGACAAAGGCGAAGGCGCCACAGGCTGAATTGGGGACGGCTTTAGTCACAGTTGTAATCTCCTCTTAGGTCTGATGATCGGCTGAGGTGGGAAGCTGGTCGAGAAGCAGGGCGGCCATTACGAAGGAGGCCATGGTCCAGGCGTGGGGGACGGCCCAGGGGCCGTGAACCCCGGCCATCATTTCGGGGAGGAGGCCGGTGGAGGTACCGCTGGCGAGGACGGCGCGCATGGAGGCGACGGCGCGGGCGCGGTAGGCGGCGGCGGCGCTCGGGTCGCTGGTGCAGGCCAGGGCGAGGCGAAGCAGCACGCGGGCGAACCAGAGGGTGGTGACGGCCCCGGGCTCTCCGCCGGCGTATTGGTCTCCCTCGTAGCGGTGAAGGGTTTCGGCGCCGCCTACCTTGTGGACGACACGCTGGGCGAGGGAGTCAACGGTCGTGCGCGCGATGGCGCAGTCTTCGGGATCGTCGAGGCGGAGGAACTGGAAGGGGGTGATGAGGCCGAGCAGGGAGGCGTCGGCGGCGGTGTCGAGGTTGCCGTTGAGGTCGAGGCCGCGGGCGAAGATGTCGCCCTGCCAGAGGGTGGACATGATGGCGCGCCGGATGGCGCAGGCGGTGGCCTCCCACTGCTCGCCGAAGGCTTCTTGATTGGCGAGCCGAGCGAGGAAGGCGGCTTCGCGGAGGGCGGCGGAGATGGCGGCGTTGGAGTAGGTGAAGGTGCCGCGGAAGGTCTCCCAGAGGTCGAAGGCGGTGGTGTGGAGATTGTACTCGGGGTCGAGGTCGCGGGTGAGGTAGTCGGCGGCGCGCTTGGCGGAGTCCCAGCTGGCCTCGAGGAAGGTAATCTGGTCTTGGGAGTCGAGGCGGCGGGCATGGCGACCCATGGCGAAGAGGACGGAGGCGGTCTGGTCGATTTGGAGGAAGTGCTCGCGGGTGCACCAGGCGGGGCCTCGCTGACCGGTGAGCCAGTAGCGTTGCTCCCAGTAGCCCTCGGGGCGCTGGCTGGCGCGGGCCCAGGTGAGGAAGCGGGTCATGTATTCGGGATAGCCGGCGGCTTCGAGGGCGAGGCAGACTTCGACGGCGTCGCGGGGCCAGCAGTAGCCGTAGCCTCCGGAGCGCTCGAACAAGGGGTCGAACTCCGGGGCGGCGAGGATGGAGCCGGTGTCGGGGTCGGCGAGGAGGTCGATGGCGAGGAGGCAGCGGTAGTAGGCTTCGCGGAGGTCGTGCTCGATGTGGAGGGGTTGGGCGCGCGCGACGTACTGCTCCCAACGGCTGCGGGACCACTTGAGGAGGGCCTCCGAGCCGAGAGCGCGGGCGGCGTCGACGCGCTCGCCGGCGGCGAGCTCGCTGGAGTCGGCGGCGATGATGAGGAAGCGACTGAGGCGCTCGCCGGGGGCGAGGTCGAGGTTCCAACCCAGAGCGAGATCGATGTCGCCGATTTCCTCTTCCTGTCGGTTGAGCTGGCCGCGCTCGATCTGGAGCTTGGCGGAGTTGGAGCTGCCGGGGTTGGCGCGGCCACAGCCGTATTCGTCGAAGTCGTCGGCCCCGACGCCAAAACATATGTTGCGCCAGTAGACGGCGGCGAGCTTGCGATCGGGCTGGAAGTGGACGGCGTTCTTGTGTTCGACTTCGCCGAGCTGGAAGTCGAGGTATTGGAAGAGCTTGGCGCGGAGGGGGCGCGTGCCGAGGTTGGTGGCCTCGAAGCGACGCACGAGGGTGTGCTCGGAGGGGTGGACGAAGTCGACGATGCGGAGGCCGAGGTCGCTGTCGCTGTCGCGGTGGCGGAGTTCGGTTTCGAGGAGGTTGGTGCGGTCCAGGTAGCGTTGGGTGGACTGCCAGGAGGAGTCGAAGGTCCACACGAGGCGGCCGGCCTGGGAGCCGGCGCCGGGGAAGTAGACGGCGGGCATGCCTTCGTGGAGGTTCTGCGCGAAGTCGATGTGGGGATAGAAGAAGGTCATCAGCTCGGCCTTGGCGCCGATGCTGACGAGCACACGGGAGTTGCCGACGACCGCGTTAGGTGGGTAGACGGGCATGCTGGCTCAGCTCCGATGGCGCTTGATGGCGCGCTGGTAGAGGTCGGCGTAGGCCTCGGCGGATCGGGCCCAGGAGAAGTCGCAGGCGAAGGCGTTGGCGAGGAGGCGCTCCCAGGCGGCGGCCGACTTCAGGGTGAGGAGGCCCCGGGCGATGGCCCCGAGGAGGGCGAGGCTGGTGTGCTCCTGGAAGGAGAAGCCGTTGCCTTCGCCGGTGTTGGGGTCGAACTCGGTGACGGTGTCGGCGAGTCCGCCGGTGCTGCGGACGATGGGTATGGTGCCGTAGCGAAGGCTGATCATCTGGCCCAAACCGCAGGGCTCGTAGCGGGAGGGCATGAGGAAGAAGTCGGAGCCGGCGTAGATCTGGTGGGCGAGGGCGTTGTCGAAGTCGAGGACGGCGGCCATCTTGGTGGGGTTGCGCTCGGCCAGCCAGGAGAGGAGGTCATGGTACTGGGGTTCGCCGGTGCCGAGGAGGGCGAGCTGGACGTCGAGGTGGAGCAGGTGCGGGAGCACTTCGGCGAGGATGTCGAGGCCCTTCTGTCCGGCCAGGCGGGAGACGAGGCCGAAGACGGGAACTTCGGGGCGCGGCGGGAGGCCGAGGCTCTTCTGAAGGGCGGCCTTGTTGGCGGCCTTGGCGGCGAGGCGACGGGCGTCGTAGTTGGCGGAGATGAGGGAATCGGTGGCGGGGTTCCACTGGTCGTAGTCGAGGCCGTTGAGGACGCCGAAGAGGTCTTCGCGGCGCGCCGATAGGACGCCTTCGAGCCGCTCTCCGTATTCGCGGCTGAGGATTTCCTGGCTGTAGGTTTTGCTCACCGTGTTGAGGAGGTCGGCAAAGACGAGACCGCCCTTTAGGAAGTTGACCTGGCCGTAGAACTCGAGCTTGTCCACGGTCAGGAGGGAGTGGTCGAGGCCGACGGCGTCGAGGACGGGAGGATCGAAAACGCCCTGGTAGGCGAGGTTGTGGATGGTGTGGAGGGTGGCGATGGAGTTGAGGTCAGGGTCTTCGGAGTAGCGCGTCTTCAGGTAGACGGAGATGAGTGCAGCCTGCCAGTCGTTGCCGTGGATGATGTCGGGCTTCCAGTCGTCGCCGCGCACGAGTTCGAGGACGGCGCGGGAGAAGAGGGCGAAGCGCTGGGCGTCGTCGGGCTCTCCATAGAGGCCGTCGCGCTGGAAGTGCTGGGGGCTGTCGATGAGATAGGTGACGACGCCGGGGATGGCGTCGCTGGTTTCGATGTTGACGCTGATGGTATCGCCGCCGAGGGGCACGGAGATGGGCTTTCCGTGCTTGCGGGTTTTGATCTTCTTGGGGTCGATGGCGCGGTACTTGGGAAGCACGAGGCGGGCGTCGTGGCCGAGCTGCGCGAGGGCCCGGGGAAGAGCGCCGGCAACGTCGGCGAGGCCGCCGGTCTTGGCGAACGGCACGGCTTCCGAGGCACAGAAGAGGACGCTCAGTTTCATCCACGGTTCCTTTCGCGTTTGGTCGGCTTGGCGGCGAGGCCGTTGCGGGCGGCGAGGACGAAGGCGGCGAAGAGGCGGCCTTGCCGCGGGGCGCGTCGCCACATGCGCTCGGGGTGCCACTGAACGCCGATGGCGAAGGCGCGACGGTTGCGCTCGACGGCCTCGACGAGGCCGTCGTCCGACCAGGCGACGGCCCTGGCTTCGGAGCCGGGCCGGGTGATGACTTGGTGATGGGAGCTGTTGACGCGCAGGCGCGAGCAGCCCAGGATGTCGGCGAGGCGACTGCCCTCCTGGAGCCGCACCCAGTGACGCGCGACCGGCTCGCCGTTAGCCGCGGAGTGTCGCTCCGGGGCCGACACCTGGCTGGGAATGTCCTGCAGGAGCCGGCCGCCGAGGGCGATGGCGAGGACTTGGGCGCCGCGGCAGATGCCGAGCAGCGGCTTGCCGCTGGCGAGGACAGCGCGGGCGAGTCGCATTTCGAACTCGTCGCGCGCGGGGTCCACTTGGTCGAGCTTCGGGTGCGGGCGCTGGCCGTAGTGGCTGGGGTGAACGTCGCCGCCGCCGGTGAGGAGGAGCGCCTGCAGCTTGTCGAGGCAGATCTCCCGCGATTCGGGGGAGAGCTCGACGACGCGCGCGCCGTGGGCTTCAAGGGCGCGGCGATAGACCGCGGTCTTGCGTTCCACGCGCCGCTGCTGCTCGGGCGAAGTCGCGCGAGCAGCCACAGTTAGGCCTATAAAGGGATCGGTGGTGAATCCTGCCATGCCGGAAAACCCGAGCCATTCTAGCAATCCTCCCCTGGAGGGTCAACGCGGCTCTGTTCAGGCACGGCACAAGGGCCAGAAAAAAGGCCCGACTGGCGCCGGGCCGCAAAAAAAGGCCCGACTGGCGCCGGGCCGCAGGGTGCTCCGAGACGACTAGGCCGCGCCGGCGGAGGAGAGCTTGGCGGCCTGTCGCGCGACGCGGGACTTGCGGCGAGCGGCCTGCCGCTTGTGGATGATGCCCTTGGAGGCGGCCTTGTCGAGCAGGCGGCCGGACTTGCGGGCGAGATCGGCGGCGGTGGCATCGGCCTGTCGGATGGCCGTCCGCGTCTTGCCGATGGTGCTCTTGAGCTCCGATCTCACGGCGAGATTGCGATCCCGGTTCTTGCGGGACCGCAAGATGTCCTTCTTCGATGACTTGATGTTTGCCAAGTGTATATACCTCCAGAGTGACGGCGACGATTATAGCACACCGGCGGCAGGAGGAACAAGCCCCGAGCGACGGGGGTACAGGGCAAGTCGGCGCCGGTGGAGAAGAAGGGCACACGCGACAACACCACGGCTGGGCGGAGATCATATGGGCAACTCCAACCCGAACCTCCTGCTGATAACGAGCGACCAGCAGCACTGGCAGACGCTGGGGGTCAACAACCCGCGGATAAAGACGCCGAATCTGGATCGATTGGCGAGGGAGGGTCTGATCTGCGATCGGGCTTATTGCCCCAATCCTACCTGCTCGCCCTCGCGGTCGAGCATGATCACGGGGAGGTACCCGTCGCAGCACGGCTGCTGGACGATCGGGGTAAAGCTGCCGGAAGAGACGCCGACGCTGGGGGACGCCCTGCAGGAGCAGGGGTATGGGACGACGCTCGTCGGGAAGGCCCACTTCCACCCCCTGGCCTCGACGCCGGAAAGCCCATCGCTGGAGTGCCATCCGAAGCTGCGCGATCTGAACTTCTGGCGGGGATTTCACGGGCCGTGGTATGGGTTCGAGCACATCGAGGTGGCCCGCGGTCATGCTGACGAGCACCTGGTGGGCCAGCATTACGCGGTATGGATGGAGGAGAAGGGTCTGGACAATTGGCGGGACTACTTCGGGGCCTGGCCGCCAAGGGAGGACGAGCCGCGAAGAAGAGGGGCCTGGGATCTGCCGCAGGAGTTTCACTACACGACGTGGACGGGGGAGCGGACGATTGCGAATCTGGAGAGGCACGCCGAAGACGGGCGGCCGTTCTTCATGTTCGTGAACTTCCACGACCCCCATCCGCCTTATCTCACACCGGAGCCGTGGGCGTCGATGTATAGGCCGGAGGACATGGAGCCGGGGCGGCTGGCGGAGGGTGAGATGGAGCTGCTCCCGCCGCACTTCCAGAAGACGCAGGAGAAAAGCCCGGATTACTCTATGTATAAGGAAACGCATGGGGCGCATGGCTTCCACTCACACCTGATCGACGAGCCGCGGCTGCGGGAGAACCTCGCGGTCTACTATGGGATGGTCAGCTTCATGGAGGCCTGGATCGGGAGAATCCTGGAGGCGCTGGAACGACTGGGGCAGGCGGAGAACACGCTGGTGGTGTTTACCACGGACCACGGGCATTTCCTGGGGCAGCATGGGCTGGTGGCGAAGGGGGCCTTTCATTTCGAGGATATGATCAGAGTGCCGCTGCTGGTGCGGTATCCGGGGGTGGTGCCGGCGGGGTCGACCAGCTCGGGCCTGGTGTCGCTGGTGGATCTGGCGCCGACGTTCCTGAGCGCGGTGGGGGTGCAGGCGCCGGGCGCGATGCAGGGGGTGGATCAGCTCCGGTGTTGGCGCGGAGAGGTGGCGAGGGCGCGGGAGAGTGTGATCGTGGAGAACCGTCACGAGCCCACGCGGGTGCATCTGCGGACCTACGTCGATGAGCAGTATAAGATCACGGTGTATCGGGATCAGAGCTATGGAGAGATGTTCGATTTGGTGGAAGACTCGGGGGAGACGCGGAATCTGTGGGACGATCCGGAGAAGCAGGAGCTGAAGTGCGAGCTGCTGCGGCGGTTCGTGAACGCGGAGCTTAAGCGGGAGCCGATGCTGATGCCGCGGGTGGCACCGGCGTAGACGCAACTGAAGAGGCGGAGGCTTGTGGCAAGAGCTTGACGCCAGGCGGAGAAGGCGGTGGACATTGGGTGGCGAGCGTGGCATTATTGCTCGGGAGCATCGATGAGAGGCGGCTCGGGAGGGCGAGAGCGACCGAGTCATAGAAGCGGTTGAGGGAGGGATAGCAGATGGCTGAGAATCCACAGGAAAAGACGATGGCGATGCTGTGTCACTTACTGGCGCTTGCGGGTCTGGTAATCCCGTTCGGAAACATCTTGGGCCCGCTGATCGTGTGGTTGATGAAGAAGGACACGTCGGAGCTGGTGAACGATCAGGGGAAGGAATCGCTGAATTTCCAGATCAGCTTCACGATCTACGGGTTCGTGGCGGCGATTCTTTCGTTGATCGTGATTGGCATTCCTATCGCCATCGCGCTGGTGGTCTTCTGGGCGGTGATGGTGATAATGGCCTCGATCAAGGCGAATGAAGGGGAGCGGTATCGATATCCCCTGAACTTGCGGCTGATCAAGTAGCCGGACGTCCAAGGGACACAAGGGCTGAGCAGCGCCGCGTGGCGGAGA
>CAZWRO010000028.1:14651-16519 GCA_964635365.1 uncultured bacterium
CGGTCGGGCCTGTGGAAGCGGAACTTGCCGTCTGCGATCTCGACGCGGGCGCCGGTAAGCCGGGAGATGAGTTCCGCTCCGAAGACGAAGGCGAAGTAGATGGTGAGGCCGAGGGCGGAGATGGCGACGATCCACCAGAGCCAGAGGAGAATTACCCGGGGGTAGCGGAGCACGACGCCGGTGGAGAGCAGGGCGAGGAGAGCGGGGAGGGAGCCGCAGCCGAGAAGGGTGCCGCCGATCTTGCGGTCGGCGAGGGGGTAATGGAGAGACCAGCGGCCCTCGGCTTCTTCGATCTCCAGGTCGCAGGAGCGCGGGCGCGGCAGTGGCTCGGGGGCGGGACGCCGGGCGGCGCGCTGCTGGAGGCTGCGGTGGATCTCCTCCGGGCTGGTGCGGCTTTCGGCCCCGAAGCAGGAGACCAGGAGGGGGAGATTGAGGGCGAGGCCGAGGGTGCGGAGGTGGCTGCGAGCGGAGAGCTCGTCGCGGTGACGGAGGAGGGGGAGGCGTTCGCCGGTGCGGAGAGCGGCCGCGACAATCCAGGGGCGAAGGCCGCCGGGGGAGGCTTCGAGCTCGAGGTGGCTGATGACGGGGGTGGCGATGTGCTCTTGTCTCTGCCAGGGGCCGAGGGAAGAGAAGACGGTGACACCGGAGGCGTCGTCGCGCACGGTGGTGGCGGTGCGCCAGTGGAGCAGTGTGAGCCAGGCGATGAAGCCGCCGGCGACGGCGCAAAGGACGAACACCTCGCGAACATCGGGGAGTGTCCAGCGAACGGGGAGGCTGGAGGGGCGGAGGGCCGAGGCGACGACGATCAGGCCGAGCAGGCAGACGGAGGTCCAGGCCGCGCGCAGGAGGTAGTGGCCTGTGGGGGCGCGCCACTGGGAGAGGAGCTGCCCCTCCGGGGGGCGGCCGCGCAGAAGCAGCACGGCGAGGCCGAGCCAGAGGATTCCGGTGAGCCAGAGGGCCTTGCGGGCGAGGGGCATGGCCTGCCAGAGCTGCGCCTGCTGGGCGGAGAGGAAGTCGCGCCAGGGAACCTGCGAGGGCCATCGGAGGCGGAGGCGGTCGGGGGTTCCTTGGAGGTAGGCGAGCTCCTGCGACTCGCCGGGGCGAGGCTCGCGGCCGGGGTAGTCGATCCAGATGTGGTTGAAGGAGGCGCGCATCTCGTAGGCAAGGCCTTTTCCTTCCAGCAGGCTGGCGAGGACGAAGGCTTTGGCCTCGCAGTCTCCGTGGAGCACGACGACGGCCTCGGCGGGTGTGGGGACGTACCAGGGAACACGGTAGAGGCGCCAATCGGGAGTGGCGACGAGTAGGCTGTCGACGAAGAGTTCGATGGTGGCCGGCTGGGCGGGGAGGTCCCACTGCATTCGCTGTTCGAGGTTGGGGTCGATGGGGGGCTGACGGTAGCGGGATAGGTTGCGGGAGAAGACCGTGGGGTTGGGGTAGCAGGAGAGGAAGCTCCACACGAGCGCCCCGAGTAGGAATAGGAGCAGGCGCCGCAGGCTGGGCCGGTGACGGTCGGCGGGCGCGATGGTCATGGGACCCCTCGACGCGATGGGCCGGTGAGCCGGGCCAGACGGGCGCGCAGGCGAGGGGCGTGGGTGCCCTCCCAGTAGACGCGGTCGCAGCCGGGGCAGCGGGCGTAGGTTTCGTGGGTTAGGTAGATGAAGGGGGGGAGGCGGTCCCAGACCTCGTCGCGGGTGGCGGGAAGGAGTGGCTGGTTGCAGACCGTGCAGCGGGTGAGGGGGCGGGCGTGGGTGAGGTCGAGGGGGGTTTCGGTGACGACTTGGGCGAGCTGATCTTCGAGGTGATCGTGGTCGATGAAGATCTGGCGAAGGTCGGAGGGTTTGGGCATTCCGGTGTCCCGGGTGAGGACG
>CAZWRO010000029.1:0-1795 GCA_964635365.1 uncultured bacterium
ATGTCGCTGCTCTGGGTCGTGCTATATGTTGCCGTCGTCGGGGTCGCGAGAGAGAAGTTCATCCGCTATCTGGTGCCGATTATGCCGTTTCTGTGCGTATTGGCCGCGCACGGTATGCTGCGGCTTGTCGAGGTCACTCGCCGGCCGCGTATGCGGCTGGCCGTCTCGGGATTGGCGGGGCTGGTGGTGGTGTTGACGGGTCTCTATTCGGCCGGGCAGGTGGCCGCCTACGTTCGGCCGGACCCACGCGATGTCGCCTGGAGGGAGGTCGGGCCGAGGGTGTATTCCGTGGACAGCACCGCGAGAGTCGGACTCGTCCAGACACCATGGTTCTATCACCCGCCGGTCTCCCCGTACAACGCGGGGGCCTTCTCGGCGCCGTTGTTCGAGGAATGGAATGGACAGATGGGTGAACGGGTGGTGGTGACTGGTTGGGATGGAGACGCGCTCGCGCGCTTGCGCCCCGACTACTTCTTCCTGTCCGACCTGGAGTCAGCGGATCCGGTGCGCCTCGGCGCCCCGGAAGTGTTGAGCTTCGTGGCGGAACTGGAGGAGGTGTACGAAGACCGGCGCGTATACGAACAAGGCCGCCCGCCCTTCTCCTGGCTAGGCCCGGGACGTCGTTGGGCCCCGCCGGACTGGTTGTATCCGTGTCCCCGGATCACTCTCTATTACGGGCCCGGAGAATGACGCAGTCCGAGACAACGACACAACTTCGCTGGCCCGGAGCGGAGCTGCGCTGGGCGGCTGTGGTCGCGGCAGCGTTGATGCTGCTCACGTGCCTGCCGTACTTGTACGGCCTGGCGGTGCAGGGCCTCGGGCACTACTACTCGGGATTCCTGAGCAATCCGGATGAGCACAACGTGTATCTCGCCTACATGCGTCAGGCGGAGGAGGGGCACTTCTTCTTCATGGATCCGTTCACCTCCGAAGCGCAGACGGGAAGGGTCATCAACGTCTTCTTCCTCGGGCTTGGGCTCTTCGCGCGTGTCACGCATCTGTCGCTTCCGATTGTCTACCATCTCGCGCGCGTCGCGTCGGGGTGGCTGCTACTCATGAGCGTCTATTGGCTGGCGGCCCAGGTGCTCACGACGGTGACCGGGCGTCGCATCACGTTGGTGCTGGCGGGCACCGCGTCGGGCCTGGGGTGGTTGTTTCATGCACACCCAGGGCAGCCGCATCCGATTGACTATGGTCCGGGACTGATCATGCCGGAGGCCATTACGTTCCTGAGCTTGCTGCTCAACCCGTTGTTCTGCTTCTCCATGTTCCTCATGGTGGCAACGCTCGGACTGGCCGCGCACGCGTTTACCACAGGCTCCCCTCGCTCGGCGGGGCTGGCCGGGCTGGCGGCCCTGGTGCTGGGGAACATTCATACTTACGACCTGATCCCCGTGACCGCCGTCCTGACGGCTTACTTTGTGTTGCTCCTCGCGACCCGCAGCCTGAAGGCACGCGGGGCGGCCATGGGGCCGCTGATAGCTGGTATTGCGGCTCCGTCTTTAGTGTACCAGCTCTGGTTGCTGAGGGCGGGCGATGTTACGCTGTTGGTGAAGAGCCAAGAAACTCCGGTGCTTTCGCCCGGGATGCTGTATCTGGCCCTCGGTCTGGGTTTGCCCTTGGCGCTGGCGATTCTCGGGGCGCTGAGAACAGTGGCGCGCGGCTCCGGGTCTATCGCGCGAATGACGGGACTGTGGCTGGCGATCGGCTTCGCCTTGGCCTATCTGCCGGTACCGTTCCAGCGCAAGCTCGCGGAGGGGCTGCACATTCCGGTGTGCGTGCTCGCGGTGTTTGC
>CAZWRO010000029.1:1895-4705 GCA_964635365.1 uncultured bacterium
GGCCACTGGGCCGAAACCCTGCACTTCCAGGAGAAGCTGGGCGACGTATCCTGGTTCCTCCGCGGAGACACTTCCGATGCGGCCAGGGAGGCGTTCTGTCGACGGGAGGGGGTCACCTACGTGCTGCGGGACCGCAGCATCTATGACGAGCTTTACTACCTGGCGCTGGAGGGGACAGCGGCTCGCGGATTCGACCCTAAAGGCTCTGACTGGCTGGTTCCCGTATATCACATCGGGAGTGTTTCGATCTACCGCTACGCCCCGGCGGAGTGATCCCGCCGGAGGCAGCGTAGGACGTCCCTCGCGCGTGGCGAGGGGAACGCTGGGAAGGACGATCTCTGTGGGGCGTCTCGCCAGGGAGCACTGGCCCTTGTTGGTGGCCATAGCTGTGCTGTGTGCGCTGGTGGCCATCTCCATCGCGCTTTCCGTCAAGCACAACGAGGGGCACCTCATTTATGCGATCGACGACCCGTATATCCACATGGCCATCGCCAGGAATGTGGCTGAGCATGGGGTGTGGGGCGTGACCCGATACGAGTTCACCTCGTCGTCGTCTTCGCTGCTGTGGACGTCGCTGCTGTCGCTGGTCTACTCCCTATTCGGGGCCGGAGAAACTGCTCCGCTGATACTGAACATTCTGTTTGCGATAGGCGCCTGTGGGTTGATTTATGCGCTTCTCCGGCGGCATCGAGCGCCTCCCTGGCTGATTCTTGGCGCGCTCCTGTCGATCGTATTCTTCAGTCCCTGGCCGTCGCTGGTGTTCTGCGGACAGGAGCACATGCTGCACGGCCTGCTCACCATATGGTTCGTCGGCCTTGCGGCGGCACTGCTTGCGAAGGACAAGCAGACGCGGCTCCGTTTCTCGGCGCTGCTGCTGCTGGCGGCGCTGGTGGTGATGGCGCGGTATGAAGGGCTGTTCGCGGTGCTTGCAGTGGGAGGTCTCTTTGCGGCGCGGAGGAGGTGGGCTCCGGCCTTGGCCGTGGTAGCGGCCGGTTGTTTCCCCGTGGTCATATATGGGCTGATCTCGGTTGCCAAGGGCTGGTCCTTCCTGCCGAATCCGATTCTGCTGAAGGGGAACCTCCCCAACGTCTCGTCGGTCAAAGGCCTGGTCTACCTGTTGGGCTACTCAGGCTATCTGGAGCTGACGCAGAACCCGCACATGCTGATGCTGCTGCTCGCGGGGCTCGCGGTGCTGCACTACCAACTTCGCAACCACAAGGGCCTGTGGCGTGAGTCGACGGTGGTCAACGCGGTGTTCGTGGCGGCGACTGCACTCCACATGCAGTTCGCCAGGGCCGGCTGGTTCTACCGGTATGAGGCCTATCTCGTGGGCCTCGGATTGTTTGCGTTGACGCTGGCGTTAAAGGACTGGCTCGAACAGAGCCGCCATACTCGTACGGCGAGGCCGGAGCTGGTGCGTTACGTGCCTTTGGCGCTAGTGAGCATACTGGTGGTGGCGCCTCTGGGGGTGAGGGGCATCAAATCTTTCCGGGCGATACCGCAGGCCACCGGCAACATCTATCAGCAGCAGTACCAGATGGGGCTGTTCCTCAGAGAGTTCTACCAAGGTAGGGTGGTGGCCGCCAACGATGTCGGCGCCATCAACTATCTGGCCGATATCAGATGTGTGGACCTATGGGGTCTGGCCAGTCTGGATGTCGCCAGGGCGATGAGGGCGGATCGCTACAACACGGCCTCGATCGACGAGCTGGTGGGATCGAAGCAGGCGGAGATAGCCGTTCTCTATGACGCCTGGTTTCAGCGGCCAGATATCGGCGGCTGGCCGTCGCATTGGATCAGGGTCGGGCAGTGGCGAATGCCGGATATCCTGGTGTGCGCCGAGGACACCATCTCTTTCTATGCTGTCGAGGAGGCGGAGGCAGATCCCTTGATCGAGAACCTTCGGCGGTTCGGGCCGCGGCTGCCGGAGGTGGTCGTGCAGAGCGGCCTGTATGCGGATAGGGAGTCGGTGGATTGACCGGCGGGTCGGACGTTCACCACGGAGATAAGGCGGCTTCGCCGCGCCGCGAGTTCCTGCTCGTGGCCGGGGTAGCTCTGCTGCTCACCATCTTCTTGCTGATCGGGACGGACTTGATGACGTATGGGCATCCGGATTTCGCGGAGGCCTGGGATCATCATCACTACCTACAGATGGCGACCGGGAATCCGCTCGACTTCCACTACTCACCCTATTGCTGGCGCGTCGGGGTCCCGTTGTTGACGAAGGCCCTGCCGCTCGACGTTCAGACGAGCTTCCTGCTCATTGCTATCGTCACCGTGTGGATGGGCGGGGTGGCCGTCTACTATCTGGCGAGGCGATTTCGGTTCTCGCATACGCACGCCTTTATCGGCCTGATCATGTTCTTCTCCCTGGATTGGGGGCCGAAGTTCGTTCTCTATGACTTCTGGCTTCCGGACGCGCTGGGCTTTCTGCTGCTCGTCCTCTTAGTCGATTGCGCGGCCGGCGGGAAAGCCGTTCAGTTCGGCGCGTTGCTGGCGCTGGGCGCAACCGTCAAGGAGAGCACGCTGTTTGCGGCTCCCCTGTACTACAGTCTGGGCGCCCGCCGGGCGTTCGACGGGAGACTGGCCCTGCGCCTGATGCTCGTCGTGCTGCCGGCCGTCGCGGTGCTCATCGGCGTGAGAAGCGTCATCCCGCAGATGGGGGGCAGCTACGACTATGGGCAGCTGTTCCGCGAGATCGGCCTGCCGCGGTTGACAGACTTGTCGCTGCGCACGGTCTATCGCTATACCATCGGCACCTTCGGCGTCATGGTGGGGACGCTGGCGTTGCTGTCGTTGAGACGCCACGC
>CAZWRO010000029.1:4805-8914 GCA_964635365.1 uncultured bacterium
TGAACGCGCGATGAGCGAAGGTCGAAGTTACTCGACAACGTGGTTGGTGTCTGCGTCGGCGGTGCTCACGCTCGCGCTGGGGATCGCGCTGGCGCGGGGATGGGAGCCGGGGATTCAGGGCGAGTGGGTCTGGGAGCGCAACCGGCTTCCGGCGCACCTTGCGTCCGCGGCAGTAGCGGCGGCTCTGCTGGTCTCGGCAGTCGGAGTCTTCTGTCTTGGGGTCCGCGGTGAGAAGCGGCGCCCGATCTGGCGCGCGGTCTGGATAGCGGCGCTCGTCTTGGTTGTGTGGGCACTGCAATGGGGCCTGCTGACGGCGGCGGGTCCGCTCTCTGTGTCGTGGATCGCGCCCGGCGCCATCATAGCCAGCCCGAACGCCACCACCTATTTCGGGGTCTCTTTGCAGGTTCAGGACGTGCGGGCCTGGCTGGGGTCGTATCAGGCGGTTATGCCACAGCTCCCTTATCATGCTCGCACCCACCCGCCGGGGTTTGTCTTGCTGTTTTTGTCTCTCAGGCGAGCGGCTGCGGCTGTGATCTCAGATTCCGATGCCGGCCTCACGGCCATTGGCGACTACTATTCCAGGATGTTCGGTCTGCCGCTCTCTGGTTCCGATGCGGCCGCCGCCACGGCCGGTGCGCTGGCAATCGCTCTAATAGGAGCGTGCGGCCTGGTGCCGCTGTACCTCCTGGCTCGGCGCATAAGCAACGAGGACTCAGCCACCTGTGCCGTGGCGCTGATGGCCGGCATGCCCGCGCTCTTGCTGCTTGGCGCATCGTCCGATCTTGTGTTGATGACGCTGGCCATTGCCACTCTCGGGTTGCTCTATGCGGCGTGGCGTCGAAGCAGCGCGGTGCTGGCACTGGTGGCCGGAGTGGTGATGGCGCTGGGTATGTTCTTCAGCTTCGCCTTCATAGTCGTAGGGGTATGGGCTATGGTATGGGCCGGCTTGGGACTGCGCGCGTCGACGGACCGAAAGGCGGCCGCCCGCGGAATGCTGGCAGGGGCCGCCGCGGTGCTGGTGGGATTCGGGGTCGCCTACCTCTGTCTCTACCTTGCCACAGGGTACAAACCGGTGGCCGTTGCCCGCGCCGCGCTGGCGGCGCATCGGGAGGTGACGACGGTGGAGGCCGGGCGAACCTACTGGAAGTGGGTGTTGATGAACCTTGGCGAGACGGCAATCTTCGCCGGTCTGCCGCTGGCGTTGGCGGCGATCTGGTCAGGAGGCGTTCTCCGTCGGGACCCCGCGCTGGGGCGATGGCGGTGCTTCCTGCTATCCTGGGTTATTGTGATCGGGCTGCTCGATGTGTCGGGAACAGTTAGGGGCGAAGTGGGCCGAATCTGGCTGTTCCTGCTGTGGCCGGCGGCGATTGCCGCGGCGCCTCTGTTGTCCCGCTCGCGCAACCGAGCGATTGTGGTCACCGCGCTGGTGCTACTTCAGGTTTGCCAGGTCATGTTGATGCGAGCTCATCTGACTATGTATAGCGTCCTGTGAGGATTGTGGAGAAGGCATCTTTCCCAACCCGTCGCGCGTGGTGGGCGGCGGCCGTGATTGTAGGCGCGGCCTGCGTCTTCTGCTGGCCGGTGTTTGTGGGTCGCATCATGCTACCGGCCGATATGTGCCTGCTGATGCTCCCGTGGCGCAGTCTGCAGAGCCATTTTCCGGAGTTCCAGCGCGTCTACAACCCCATGTTCGACCCTATTCAGCAGTATCTCCCCTGGCGGGTCTACGCGGTGGAGTCCGTGCGGTCGGGGCTCATTCCATTGTGGAATCCGTATGCGTTCTGCGGGACGCCTTTCCTCGCCAACCTGCAGTCCGCGCTGCTGTATCCGCCGAGTGTTTTGTTCTTGCTGACGGGCGCGCGCCATGGCTTCGGCGTGTCGGCGATACTTCATCTGGCGCTGGGCGGCCTGTCGATGTATGGGCTCTTGCGCACGCTGGGAACGCGGCGGGCGGCGGCGCTGTTCGGCGCGCTGGTGCTCATGTTCAACGGCTTCACCGTTACCTGGCTGGAGTTCCCAACGCTATCCCTTTGGGTGTTCATGTGGCTGCCGGCAGTGCTGCTGTGCTATGAAAAGACTCTCCGCCGACCGCGTTCACTGTGGCCGGTGGCGTGCGCGCTGGCCTTGGGGATTCAGTTCCTCGGAGGGCACCTGCAGGTATCCGCTTACGTCGTCATGGCGTTCCTGCTGTATGCCGTCGTGCGTGCCGCCAAACCTGCAGCAGGCGGGTCGGGACGCGCGGCCGGCCTGGTGATGGCCGCGGTGTCGCTCGGGTTTGGTCTGACGCTGGCGGCCGGCCAGATTCTGCCTACGTTGGAGCTTGCGCGAGAGACGGGGCGTCTCGCGGGAGGCGGGGTCGCCTCTACGGCCACGGCCTTCCCGTTGAGCCATCTCGTGCTGTACCTGGTGCCGAACTTCTTCGGCAATCCGGTTCACTACAACTACTGGGGGCACTTCCGGGATCCGAGCGCGATCAACTTCTTTGAGACGGCCTGCTATGTCGGGGTGTTGCCGCTGTTCCTTGCGGCCTGGGCGTTGCGCCGATGGCGGCGGGCCGAGGTGTGTTTCTTCGGGGGCCTGACTGCGTTTGCGGTGCTGGTTGCGATTGGATCGCCTCTGTATCTGCTGCTATCGTACGTCGTCCCAGGTTTCGCGGGGTTGGCCGGGCTGGGCCGCATCCTGTGCCTGGCCGCCTTCGGTGTGGCCGGGTTGGCAGCGCTTGGCCTCGACGACTTGCTCGGCTCCGCTGAGCGCCGCTCGACCGGCTTGATGGCGCTTTGCGGGGTTCTTGGCGCGGCTGCGATTGGGGTGGCGTGGGTGGCGTTCCGACCGTACGTCGAGGCCCTTCCGCGTGACTGGCAGTTCTCAGGATACCTCGCCCGGCAGATTGTCGTGTTTCTGGCGCTGGCCGCGGCCGCTCTCCTGCTGATTGGGCTGCGAGCCCGCACGCGATTGGGCGCGGGCTGGTTTGCGGGCCTCTCGATAGCGATTCTCATCATGGATCTGTTCGGCCTTGGGATCAGGTTCAACCCGTTCGTAGACGCCCGAATGGCCTACCCCGAGACGGAGACGACGCGCTGGCTCGAGGACAATGCCGGTCATTCCCGCGTCGTCTCTCTCACCTCCGATGGGTTGGACTGGATGGCCCACAACAGCCCGATGATCTTCGGGCTGCGGGACATACATGGGTCGGATTCGCTGCGCGTGAAGCGGTCGTTCGAGCTGGTCTCCGGCCCTGCTCTCGACCAGGCCGGCTACCCTGAACCGGATTCGCCGCTGTTGGACGCGCTTGCGGTGCGGTATCTTGTGACGCGCCGGCAGGTTGGTGACGGGTGGCGGCTGGTGAGCAGCGTCGAGGCGCCGGTCTACGAAAACCTCGAAGTCCATCCGCGAGCCTATCTGGTTGAGGAGGGCGCGGCGGCCGGGGCGCAGGGGCCGGAGGCGGTGCGCTTCGAGAGTGACGGGTTGGATAGCATCGTGCTCGCGGTTGACGGCGGATCGGGGGGAGAGCTGATCCTGACGGATTCTTTCTACCCCGGATGGCGGGCCTGGGTTGACGGGGAGCCGGTCTCGATCCGCCGGGCCGATGAGGCCTTTCGTGGGGTTCCGGTGCCGCCCGGCACGCACACGGTGGAGTTCAGATATGAGCCGGCGAGCTTCCGGGTGGGGTTGTTCCTGTCGCTGCTCACGCTGGCTGCTCTCACGGCCGCAGCCGCGACGCTTCATCTGCTGGGTCGGTCGAGCGCCTCCGCCACCGCCGCTCGATCGTAGGCGACGAGGAGAGGCGTCTGGCCCAACGTGAGGGCCCACGCCGGCTCGGCGGAACGTGTCAGCGACCAGCACAGATCGGTGTAGTCGCTCTGCATGCACTGGAACATGACGTAGTCCACCGATGCTGTCTCCGCCTGATCCCCGGTGAACTCGACATCCAGTCGCAGGCTGCCGGAGCGTTGCTGGAACTCCAGCAGATAGATGACGCCCCTCGGGATCAAGAGCACACGCGGGCCAGCCTCGTCGACTTCGTTGAGGAAGGCCGGGGCTTGTTGGTAGACCTGGCCCCAGTAGATCGTCTCGAATCCACGGTCGGTCGCCCCGGCTGTGCCGCCAAC
>CAZWRO010000029.1:9014-12398 GCA_964635365.1 uncultured bacterium
GACAAGAGAACTAGCAGCGCGGGAGTGGCGACCGCGGTGAGCACAAAAGGATAATGCCACGGCGCATACTGGTAGAGCTCGCCGAGGTACGAGATGTTGTAGGCGGCGTGACGGAAGTGAAAGCCGAGGTAATCCCTCAGGTGTGGCAGCGAGTTGATCCACAGCCAGGGCCATCCCATCCAGAAGACCAAGGGACCAATGAGCAGTAGCAGGGCGAGTAGCTTGGGCCATCGGGACCGATAGTAGGTAAGGCCCCACGGCAGCAGGAGGAGGGGAAGGAAGAAGGCGTTCATCTTCGACATCAGGGCAAGGCCGAAGGCGATGCCGGCGAGAACCGTCAAGCCCCACGAGTTGCGGGAGAGCGCTCGCGACGTGAGGGCGGCGGTGATGAAGAACCAGGCCGTGATGGGCATATCGAGTGCGACGAAGTGAGCATGGGCGACCACGCGAGGCATGGTGGCGAACGCAAGCGCCCCGAACAACGCGCCGCGCCTCCCCCAGATATTACGCGTGAAGAGATACAGCGCACAGACCGTCAGCGCAAACCAGAGGGCGCTGGGGAGGCGCATGGCGCCGAGTCCGGGCAACGTGTCCCCAAACCATCGCTGGGCGAAGCCGGAGGCGGATTTCTGGAGTGGCGGGTGCTCGTGGTTCAGGCCCCAGACGCGCTCGATGGTGGCGGCTTGCCGGGCTGTCCTGTCGCCCCGGAAGAAATCGGACCACCACTCGGCGTATTCCGCTCCGGCCGAGACGTAGTGCGGCTCGTCGTAGGTCATGCCGTAGTGGTTCGCAGTGAGGAGCGTGGGCACGAAGGCAAAGAGAAACAGGACGCAGACGAGCGCCCATTCGAGAGCTGAAATGCGGGGTTGTTCCGTCACCGGATTTGCCGGAGCTTCCATGGCAGCACCAATGCCTCAGCGACGATGGAGCCTGACATCTTGGACTGGCCGGCCCGGCGTTCGGTGAAGCAGATGGGCACCTCACTCACGCGACATCCGGCGGCGACGGCTCGACAGGCCATCTCTATCTGGAAGCCGTAGCCTCGCGCGCTCACGGCCCCCCGGTCGATGGCCTCCAGCGCGCTTCGCCTCCAGCATCGGAAGCCGGCGGTCACATCTCGCAGGGGCAGCCCGAGGACGGCGCGAACGTAGCAATTGCCCCAACGGCTCAAGAGCCTGCGGCGCAGGTCCCAGCCCTCCGTCCGTCCGCCGGGGATGTAGCGTGATCCGATGACAAGATCGGCCTCGGCCGACGCCTCCAGCAGCCTCGGCAGGTCGGCGGGATCGTGGGAGAAGTCGCAGTCCATCTGGACGATGAAGTGGACGTCGGGCCGTTCCAGTGCCTGCTGGAATCCCGCCAGGTAGGCCGGGCCAAGCCCCTGCTTCTCCTCCCTGTGGAGAACGGTGACGCGCGGCTCTCTTGCCGCCAGATCGTCGGCCAGCCGGCCGGTGCCGTCCGGGGAGTTATCGTCGGCGATCAGCAGACGCCAGGAGCCGGGGAGTGTCAGCACGGCGTCGGCAAGTTGCAGCACGGTCTCGCGTTCGTTGTAGGTGGGAACGACGACCAATGCCTGGTGCGAGTCCGGTCTGGGCGATCCCTCGGTTGTACGCGGTCCTGACAAAAGCCCACTCCTCTGCTAGAATACCTCGGTCTGAGATGCGGATACTAATGGTTACTCCCAGCTTTCATCCGGCCGTCGGCGGAGTCGAGACCCATGTGCTCCGCGTCTCACAATGTCTCGCTGCGCGCGGACACGAGGTCACCGTTCTCACTCACGCCGACGAACCGTCCGAGGAAATGCTCGGCCGGCTCCACGTCCACCGGCTGCCACGCGGTGGCTGGTTTGCCGCGTGGCGGGCGGCACGGCCGCATATCGCGGCGGCCGACGTCGTGCATTGTCACGACGCTTACAGCTTCTTGCACTTCTATGCCCCTTCCTCCTACCTGTCGCCGCGGAGGCCGGTGTTCGTGACTTTCCATGGGTACGAATCGTACCCGATCGCGGCGGAGGCGATCCGGTGGCGGCGCTTCGTCCGCCGCCGAGCGCGGAATGCCCTGTGTATGGGAGACTTCATCTGCCGCTGGTACGGCACTGAGTGCTTCGCCGTTTCCTACGGCGGTGTGGACCCCGTGGACGACCCGCCCCCCTTGCCGGCTGAGCCGTCCGCCGTGTTCCTGGGACGGATCGCAGAAGACACGTCCATCATGGTGTATCTCGAAGCTCTGTCTATCCTCAAGGCGGAGCACAACCACGATCTTCCGCTGACGGTCATCGGGGACGGCCCTTTGCGTGAGGTCGCGGAACGGTATGCCGAGGCCCAAGGCCTGCGGGCCAGATTTCTCGGGACAGTGTCGGACCCAAAGGAAGAGCTGGCCCAATCTCGCTTTTCCTTCGTCTCAGGGTACTTGGCTATCTGGCAATCTCTGGCGCTCCGGCGGCCTGTGTTTGCAGTCTACGAGAACGATCTGAAGCGCGACTACTTGCTCGGGTTCCCGGAGGCGGAGGACACCATCGTTACATGTGGGAGCGCAGAGGAGCTGGCGCGCCGGTTGTCCGGCCACATAGAAGACGGCTCGCTGGCCGACTCGATGGTCGAGCGCGGAGCTCGGCTCGCGGCGGAGAACTCGTGGGACCGGGTGGCCGATCTGTACCTCTCGATGTACCGCGCTGAGGGCGTCGGCTGAGATGGGCCAACGCACTGTTTCCCTCATCACTACCGTACTGAACGAAGAAGAGAGCATCGGCCCTTTTCTCGAATCGCTCTTGGGCCAGACCCGCGAGCCCAACGAGATCATCATCTGCGACGCCGGGTCCACCGATGACACCCGTAAGGTAGTCGAGCAGTACATCGCGGACGGTCTGCGCGCCAGGGTGCTGGTGGCGGAAGGAGCGAATCGCTCTCGCGGCCGGAACCTGGCCATTGCCTCCGCCAAGGGCGAGATCATTGCCGCGATAGATGCCGGCTGTGTCGCCAACAGGGACTGGCTGGCGCGTTTGATGGCCCCGTTCGAATCGACGGAACCTCCCGACGTGGTGGCGGGTTACTACGAACCGGACACGGCCGACATGGTGGAGGATGCAATCGCCGCCGCCACCGTCCCTGCTGCGGAGGAGGTGGACGGGAAGACGTTCCTGCCGTCGAGCCGGTCGGTGGCCTTCAGGCGAAGCGCCTGGGAGCAGGTGGGTGGATACCCCGAGTACATCGACTGCGCCGAAGATACGGCCTTCGACTTGCGCCTTCGAGAGGCCGGCTTCCGGTTCTTCTTCGAGCCGCGCGCCCGCGTGCGTTGGCGCATGAAGGGCGACTTCCTCGGGCTGTTCAAGCAGTATTTCGGGTATGCGCGCAGCGACGGGGAGCTGGATCACTCGTTCGGTCACTACAC
>CAZWRO010000029.1:12498-15619 GCA_964635365.1 uncultured bacterium
CTGGCATTTCGTCGGGCCCATCTCTACATAGCCAACGACACGCAATTCCTGCGCGCCATGGGTGTGCGCATAAATCCCGGAGAAGGGATGCACACGCAGGTGGCGGCCGGTGTTTGGTTCGTGCCGAACGCCGTCGATCCGGAGGAGTTCCGCCCGGCGCCTGGGGGCTCTTCGGAAGGCGACAAGGGCACGATCCTCGTCCCCCGGAATCTGTTCCGAAACCGCGGTATTCACTTGGCGGTGGCGGCGTTTGCCGAATTCGCGGAGGATCACCCGGAGACGGCGCTTCTCGTCGTGGGCGGCGGGGGGCGGCCCGCTTATGTTGAGAGTCTGCGGCGGCAGATCGAACAGCTCGGCCTGCAAAAGCGTGTCGTGCTGTACGGCCCGGTGCCGCACGACAAGCTGCCCGCGGTCTATGCGAATGCACAGCTAACACTGATTCCCTCGCTTTGCGGCGAAGGCACTTCGCTCTCCGCACTGGAGAGCATGGCCTCCGGCACGGCCACGATCTGCACCTACGTGGCGGGCCTCCGGGACCTGCCCGGTCCGCATGCGCTGCCGACGGTGACGGGGCTGGTCGAAGTGATGCGAGAGGTGTATCCGGATCGGGTGAGGGTGGGGGAGGAGCAGCGGAAGGCCGTGCTGGCCCGTTATTCCATTCAGGTGTGGAGGCGTGGCTGGCAGGAGGCTTCGGCCTCGGCCGGGCTGCGGTTGAAGTAGGGCACCGACCGCGCGGCCTCAGAATTGGACCTCGATCGAGAGGGCAAGAATGCGCGAGCAAATGTCACCCCGAGAGCGAGTGCGTCTCGCTCTCGACCATAAAGAGACCGACCGCGTTCCCATCACCCTCGTCTGCTCGGAGCTGGAGCCGCCGGCGAGGGAGGCGCTGGCGCGCCACCTCGGCGTGGATGTCGGCGAAGGGATCGACCGGTATCTGGAGCAGTTCGTGGACCTGGTCGTGGTGGGACCCAGCTTCCGTGGTTGGGATCCGGACTACCACGGCCCCACGCTCGACCGATCGCCTCGCGGCTATGACGACGTCTGGGGCGGGCGCTGGGAGCCTGTCTCCTATGGGGAGGGCCTACACTGGGAAATCGCGCGCTGTCCACTGGCCGGCGCGAAGGACATCTCCGACCTGGCTCGTCATCGCTGGCCGGATCCGGACTGGTGGGACTACTCGGCGATTCCGCTTCGCCTCGGCGAGGCCGTCGAGAGACGGGATTATTCGTTGATGATGGTGAGCGGGAACCTGTTCGAGAGGACCTGGTGGATGCGGGGCTTCGAGCAGACGATGATGGATATGTTCGACAATCCGGAGCTGTATCATGCGATTATCAGCCGCGTTACGGACTTCTACATCGAGACCACGCGCAGGGTGCTGTCGGCGGCCGACGGGCGTATCGAGACCGCGTTCTGCGGAGACGACCTAGGCGGACAGGAGGGCCTCCTGCTGTCGCTGCCCATGTGGGAGGAGTTCATCAAACCCTACCACGCTCGCATGAATGCGGCCATCCATGAGTTTGGGGTGAAAGTGGTCTATCACTCCGACGGCAATGTAATGGACGCCATACCTGGGCTCATTGACATGGGCATAGACGTGCTTGAAGCGCTTCAGTTCAGCGCCCGCGGCATGGATCCGAAGCTGATGAAAGAGCAGTACGGCCAGCGCCTCTGCTTCGAAGGCGGCATCAGCGTGCAGACTACGCTGCCATTCGGCACCGTGGAGGATGTGCGGGAGGAGGTGCGGGAGCGTATTCGGGTCTTGGGAGCCGGCGGAGGCTATATCCTCAGCCCGTCTCACACTATCATGGGCGGCACGCCGCCGCAGAACGTGGTGGCGATGTTCGAAACGGCGGTGGCGCCCCTCTAATGGAGTGCGGCCCCCGCATTCGTGCGGGGGCCGCTTGACTTGCGCCCGTGCGCGATTTCCGTGACTTCTCCAGGGCGACTACCGCCCGGAGTCGGCGTCCTCACATCTTCAGGATCTTGTCGAGGGCCAGCGACGTATTCGCCAAGCGGGTCTCCGGCGCGTGGTTGTAGGCGGGTATCATCTCGGCGATGAGGAAGTCGTCGTAGCCGACCTCCTTGAACGCCTTCATGACCTCCGGCCAGTTCACATCGCCTTCGAGGAGATCGACGAATCCATCGACGGTCCCGACGGCCCGGCGGAAGTCCTTCACGTGGACCTTCTTGATCCGCTTGCCGAGGATGCGGATCCATTGCTCCGGGAAGCCCATCAGCAGGATGTTCCCAACGTCGAAGAACCACCCGACGTATTCGCTGCCGATGCGGTCGACGAAGTCCCGAGCCTCGAGTGGGCTCATGAACATCTTGTTCCAGACATTCTCGATGCCGATGGCCGCCTTGTTCTTCTCGGCCAGGGGGGCGAGCTCTTTGATGGCTTCCTCTACGCGCTTCATGGCCACGTCGTAGGGGACGATCTCGCCGTCCGGCAGGAAGAACGTCTCCACGGAGCCGGGCACGACAAGGATGCCTGTCGCGCCGAGCTGGCCGGCGACCTCCAGGCAGCGCTTAACGATGTTCTTGCCCGCCTCCCGCTTGGCCGGATCGCTGGAGGTTAGCTGATTGTCCCAGAGCGCTCCGCAGGTGACCGAGGCCGGCTGAAGCCCGGCGCGGTCGAGAGTCTTCCCGAGCGCGGCGACGTCCGAGTCGCTGATGTCGAGGCTGAGGGGCCCGTCGGGGAATAGGCACACCTCCATCCCTTCATAGCCGAGCGCCTTCGCCTCCTTCACGGCGGCAGTGAAGTCCTTCGTGCCATCCAACCCGCCAGGGAACGACCAGAAATTGATGCCTTTTTTCACCGGCTGACCTCCTCTCAGTCGTCTATGCTTCTCGCCTATGCTATTCTGTGGCGCGGCCCAAAGAACCTCCCGCAGGAACGGCCTCCTCGGGGCAAGTCCGGGTCATCGAACTAGCACCTGCGAGGCGGCCGCTCCCCCTGGCCGGAGGCCGTCTGAAGGCCTCGAAATACCTTGCTTAGTGGCCAAGCGTCGAGGGGCATTTTGAGCGGCTCTAAGAGGGGTCCGAGGGCCAAAATGGGGGGTGGTGGCGCGAAGATGTCCGGACAATTTTTGGACATGTCCGGACATGTCCGGACATG
>CAZWRO010000030.1:0-4481 GCA_964635365.1 uncultured bacterium
GCCGGGGGGAGTGGCGAGAAGCAGCGAGGGGGGCGCGGCGCGGGAAATGCTGACGGCGCTTCTCAATGAGTATACGCGGTATGGGGATGCGGGAGCGGAGCTTCCGCAGCTCTTTCTGGGGGTGCGCGGGAGGATCGTGAGCCTGTCCGGACTGGTGAATGCGGGTCAAGTGCTGTCGTTGGCGGAGGCGGAACTGGCGGGGATGGGGGAGGGGGAGAAGGTGATGGTCGTGGTGGCCCCGCGCGGCGCGTGAGGGCTTGGGGTGAATGGGCTCACGAGAAGAGGAGGAGCAGATGGCCGATCCGGGGCGACTGACAAAGGAAGAGTGGGACGACTTGGAGCCGCGGTTGGTGGAGGCGGAGCGGGCGCTGCACGAGAGCTTCGTCGGCAGCCCGGAGGCGCAGAGCTTGATGGGGGATAGTGATAAGACGCCGGGCTATCTCTTGCTCCTGCGGCTGAAGGAATTGAATGACAGAGAAGCGATTCAGCTCTTTCGGGCGGTTGAAATGTACCATCACGAGTTGAGCCGCGCCGATATGACGGTCGCCTTTCTTCGCGGCAGGGAGGTGGGGCGAGCAGAGGCGGGTTCGGAAGGATCCTAGAGCGCATTTCATAACTCTAGATCGGCTGGCCGGCGAATAGGCTGGCATGAAATGCGCCTGACAAAACCTGCCGACCCTGCTATGCTGTTTCACAACCTCGAGACGAGGTTATGAAACAGCTTCTGACAGGAGCGAATAGTGCGAACATCCCAGTTCTTTTCTCCCACACTGAGGCAGGTTTCGGGCGAAGTCGAGATGAGCAGCCACCGCTTGCTGTTGCGGGCGGGGTTCGCGAGACAGCTGGCGGCCGGGATGTATTCGCTGCTGCCGCTGGGGCTGCGCGTGGCGCGGAAGATCGAGAACATCGTGCGGGAGGAGATGGACGCGGCCGGCGCGCAGGAGCTGCTTCTGCCGGCGCTGCATCCGCTGGAGCTGTGGGAGAAGACGGGACGGGCGGAGTACTGGGGCGACGAGCTGATGAAGCTGAAGGACCGGGGCGGGCGGGCGTTCTGTCTGGGTGGCACGCACGAGGAGGTAATCACTCAGCTCGCCGCGGAGGTGAAGTCGTATCGGGAGCTTCCGTTCACGCTGTACCAGATTCAGACGAAGTTCCGGGATGATCCACGGCCGCGGGCCGGGCTGATCCGCCTGCGCGAGTTCACGATGAAGGACGCCTACAGCTTCGACCGGGATGTTGCGGGACTCGATGTCTCGTACGGGAAGATGCTGGAGGCGTACCACAACATCTTGAGGCGAGTGGGGCTTCCGTATCAGATGGTGGAGGCCTCCGGGGGTGGCATGGGGGGATGGGATACGGTGGAGTTCGAGCTGCCGACGGAGACCGGCGAGAGCCATTATCTGCGGTGCGAAGGCTGCGGGTACGCGGCGACTCCGGAGGTGGCGAAGGTGACGGGGGAGGTGGCGGAGTCGGCGGAGGCGGAGCTGGCGCGGGAGCGGGTGGAGACTCCGGACCAGCGGACGATCGAGCAGGTGACGGCGTTTCTAGGGCTGGCGGCGAGCAAGCTGGTTAAGACGCTGATCTACAAGACGGAGGGTAGGGTGGTGGCGGCGCTGGTGAGGGGGGATCGGGAGTTGAGCGAGGACAAGCTGCGCGCGTTGTTGGGGGTGACGAAGCTGGAGATGGCGGAGGCGGAGACCATCGCGCGAGTGAGTGGCGCGCCGGTCGGGTTTGCGGGGCCGGTGGGGATGAAGGAGGCGGAGATCGTCGCCGACGAAGAGCTTAGGGGCGAGCGAAACTTCGTGACCGGGGGCAATGAGGCGGACCTGCACCTGCAAAACGTAAACTGGGGACGGGACTTCGAGGTGAAGCAGTGGGGGGACTTGCGGAACGGGGAGCCGGGCGACCCGTGTCCGAAGTGCGGGGAGGCGCTGAGAGCCTATCGGGGGATCGAGCTGGCGCACATCTTCAAGCTCGGAACGATCTACAGCGAGGCGCTGGAGGCGGAGTTCCTGGATGACGACGGGCAGCGGAAGCCGATGGTGATGGGCTGCTATGGGATAGGTACGACGCGGATGATAGCCGCGGTGGTGGAGCAGTTCCACGACGAGGCGGGGATTATCTGGCCGCCGGCGGTGGCGCCTTTTGACGTGGTGGTGATAGGCGTCAACCAGGATGATGAAACCCAGCGGGAGCTGGCGGAGAAGCTGTATGGGGAGCTGCGGGAGGCCGGGCTGGAGGTGTTGCTGGAGGACCGGAACGAGCGGCCGGGGGTGAAGTTCAAAGACGCCGATCTGATGGGGATTCCGGGGCAGGTGGTGGTGGGGAGACTGGCCGGCGAGGGGAAGGTGGAGGTGCGACGGCGCGGGGGACGGTCGGAGACGGTTGAGGCCGAGAAGGTGAAGGGCATGTTGGACGAGCTCCTGAACGAGGATGCGTCAGGATGAGCGCATGTACTATCCGCTCGAAGTACTGCTAAAAGTCGCGGCGGCCGTCGTCATGGGGGGCGCCGTCGGGTGGCAGCGGGAGGCGAGGGATCGCCCGGCCGGGCTGAGGACCCACGTGTTGGTGTGCGTGGGTTCGGCCGTCTATACGCTGGCCTCCCTGAGCTTCACGGGCCCTACTTCGGACCCGGGGCGAGTGGCCGCGCAGGTGGCCGCGGGGATGGGCTTTCTGGGGGCGGGGACGATCATCCGGTACGGGACGACGGTGCGGGGTCTTACGACAGCGGCGAGCATGTGGGCGGTGGCCGGGATCGGGGTGTGCGTGGGGATTGGGGGCGAGACTTACTGGGTGGCGGCGATCGCAACGTTGGTGGTGCTGCTGACCTTGACCGTGCTGCGGAGCGCGGAACTGCGGCTGGTGTCGCGACCCCGTCACGCCCACATCATAGTGCGCCTGGCGGGGGCCCGCCAGCGCGTCGCGGAGATACAGAGGACGCTTTCCGAGGCCGGGGTCGAGCTCGATTCGCTGCAACTGCTGGAGACGGCACCAGGCGGAGTCGAGGAGATCGAGATCGGGGTGCTTTTGCCGTCCGGCAGCGAGATTTCGCGGGTGTCGGCCGAGCTCGCGCGTGTGGAGGGGTTTATCTCTTTGCGGAGTGAATAGCCGGCAAGAGGCGGCCGAAGCGCGCCGCTTGTCAACGGCCAGCAACTATGCTATACTCGGCCTGAGTTGAGGTTTCGCTCGCGGATCGAAGAGTGGGAGTTGTCCCACTCTTCGGTGTTAGGAAGCGGATAAACTATGCAGGTCGATTTCGTACAAGCGCTTCGCGACATAGGCCGGGAAAAGGATATCCCGCTCGACACTTTGAGCGAGATCATCGAAGCCGCGCTTGTGTCGGCCTACAAGAAGCACTACGGGGCGACCTGCGAGATCCACGTAGACATCGACTGGGACAACGGCACGTCGACGGTGTTCGCGCGCAAGCGCGTGGTGGAGCACGTGGAGAATCCGCACCTGGAGATGTCCCTGGCGGAGGCGCGGCGGCTCGATCCGACGGTGGAGGAGGGGGAATTCCTGGATATCGAGGTGTCGCCGCAGGATTTCGGGCGGATCGCCGCGCAGACCGCGAAGCAGGTGGTGGCGCAGCGGATTCGAGAGGCCGAGCGCGACATCATCTATGAGGAGTTCAGCAACCGGGACGGGGACGTTGTCACGGGGGTGGTGCAGCGGCGTGAGGGCCGCACCGTGCTGGTGGATCTGGGGAAGGTGGAGGCGGTGCTGCCGCCTTCGGAGCAGAGCTCTCTGGACGCCTATCGGTTCGGGGAGCGTATGAAGATCTATATCCTGGAGGTCAAGCGTACGACGAAGACCCCGAGGGTGTTGATATCGCGCAGCCATCCGGGGCTGATCCGTCGCCTGTTCGAGCTGGAGGTTCCGGAGGTGCACGACGGCGTGGTGGAGATTAAGGCTCAGGCGCGGGAGGCCGGGGCGCGCTCCAAGGTTGCGGTCGTCTCGAACCAGGAGAATGTGGATCCGGTGGGGGCGTGTGTGGGACATCGCGGCAGCCGCGTGCAGGCGGTGGTGGATGAGCTGCGAGGCGAGAAAGTGGACATCGTACGCTGGGGCGAGGACCCTCCCAAGTATGTGGCGAGCGCCCTCAGTCCAGCGAAGGTGAACCGTGTTATCATAGACGAAGAAACGCGGTCGGCCACGGTGGTGGCCCCCGATAACCAGCTATCGCTGGCGATCGGCCGGGAGGGGCAGAATGTGCGCCTGGCCGCCCGGCTTACCGGCTGGCGGATAGACATCCGCAGCGAAGCCCAGATGGCCGAGATGGCAGCAGTGGCGGCCGCAGCGGCCGGCGAGGCTGAGGGCGCAGCGGCCGAGGGGGAGGCCGAGAAGATCGAAGTGGCCGTAGCGGAGCCATCGGAGGAGCCGACGGAGGCTGCCGAAGCTGACGCTGAAGTGGAGGAAGAGGCCGCGGCGGACGTGGCCGAAGCCGAAGCGGAGGAAGAGGCCGAGGTCGAAGTGGCTGA
>CAZWRO010000030.1:4581-9713 GCA_964635365.1 uncultured bacterium
CTCAAGGCTCCTGTGGCCGTTGCTGATTTCGCGGCGGCTCTGGATATGGAGGCCGAGAATGTGATCGCGGCGGCCCGTGAGATCGATGATAGCGCGATAGAGGGGGAGGTTATTTCCTCCGAGGTTGCGGTTCTCATTTGTGAGCAGTGGGGCTATGAGGTCGAGATTGAGGAGCCTGAGGTAGTCGAGGAAGAGGCGGCGGCCGCGCCGCCGGAAGAGGCGCCGGCGGAACCGGAGGAGGAGGCGGCGCCGGAGGCAGCCGTCGAGGAGGCCCCCGTCGAGGAGGCGCGGGTGCGCGTGGTGCCGAGGCGCGTGACGCCGCCGGACGCTCCGCCGAGGCCGCCGGTGGTGACCGTGATGGGCCACGTAGACCACGGCAAGACGACGCTGCTGGACGCCATTAGGGAGACCAACGTTACGGCGGAGGAAGCCGGCGATATCACGCAGCACATCGGGGCCTACACGGTTGAGATCAACGGCAGACCGATCACGTTTATCGATACGCCGGGGCACGAGGCGTTTACGGCGATGCGCGCTCGGGGGGCGCAGGTTACGGATATCGTGATTCTGGTGGTGGCGGCGGACGATGGGGTGATGCCGCAGACGATTGAGGCCATAGCTCACGCGCAGGTGCCGGGGGTGCCGATTATCGTAGCGATCAACAAGACGGATCGGCCGAATGCCGGGGTCGAAGCGGTTAAGCAGAAGCTTTCGGAAAGGAACCTGGTTCCGGAGGAGTGGGGGGGAGATACGATCTACGTGCCGATCTCGGCGCTGGAGAAGACGGGGATCGACAATCTGCTGGAGATGATCCTGCTGGTGGCGGACATGAACGAGCCGCGCGCGATGCGGGACGTTCCGGCGGAGGGCGTCGTGTTGGAGGCGGAGCTGGACAGGCGGCGGGGCTGTGTGGCGACGTTGCTGGTGCAGGTGGGGGTGTTGAAGGTGGGCGATAGCTTGGTGGTGGGCCCGGTCGCGGGGAAGGTGCGGGCGATGATGGACGACCGGGGGCAGAAGTTGAGCGAGGCGGGGCCGTCTAGCGCGGTGCAGGTGATCGGGCTGTCCGAGGTGCCGGAGGCGAGCGAGCTGTTCCGGGTGGTGGGCAGCGATCGGGAGGCGCGGGCGCTGGCCGAGGAGCTGTCGGCTGCGGCGCGGGACGAGGAAATGGCGGCCGGCGGGCCGCGGTCGATGTTGGAGTTGTCGCAGTTGTTCGCCACCGGCGAGGCGAAGGTGCTGAACTTGATTCTGAAGGCGGACACCGACGGGACGGTGGAGGCGATCAGTGGGGCCTTGTTGCAGATGCAGGGGGAAGAGGTGAGGATCAATCTTCTCCATACGGGTGTGGGAGACGTGAGGGAGTCGGACGTGGGCCTGGCGGCGGCGAGCAAGCCGACCATCATCATTGGCTTTCAGGTGGGGGCGGACCTGCAGGCGCGACGGCTCGGGGGGGACGAGCACATCGAGATCCGACGGTACGAGGTGATCTACGATCTGCTGGACGACATCCGCAATACGATGATAGGGATGCTGGAGGTGCGGTACGAAGAGATGATCGTGGGGGAGGCGGAGGTGCGGGCGCTGTTCCGGTCGTCTCGGCTGGGAACCATTGCCGGGTGCTATGTGGTGAAGGGGCATCTGGTGCGGGGCGCGGCGGTGCGGGTGCGGCGGGCCGGGAAGGTGGTGTACGAAGGCAAGCTCGATTCCTTGCGCCACCTCAAGGACGATGCGGGCGAGATGAGCGAGGGATACGAGTGCGGGATTTCGTTGAGGGACTTCAACGAGTTTGAAGAGGGGGACGTCGTCGAGTGCGTGGAACAGCGGGAAGTGCGGCGCACGGTTCTGTAAAGGGACGGCCATGCATATTGCCGCGCTGCACGTTGACCTGGAAATCAGCGACGGTCAGACGCTGAAGGACAAGCGCCAGGTAATCCGTAGTCTGCTCGATCGGCTGCGCAATCGCTTCAATGTGAGCGCGGCGGAAGTGGGCAACAACGACTCGGTTCGTTACGCGACGCTGGCCGCGGTGGGTGTGGCGAACGAGCGCCGGTTTCTCGATGAGGTGATGGCGAAAGTCGCGGATCTGATCGAGCGCGAGCCGCGGGTGGTGATCCTGTCGCAGGAGCTGGAATTTCTCTGATAGAACCGGTGCAACCCCATGCCATCGCAGCGCATCCTACGCGTCCAGAACCTGCTGCGCTCGGAAATCAGCACGATCTTCCAGCGCAAACTCAAGGACCCGCGGGTCAATATGGTGACCATCACGGAGATGGACGTAGCTCCCGACTTGAAGCACGCTCGCGTGTTCATCAGCGTATACGGGGGCGGTGAGGCGGAGGCCGAGACGCTGGCCGGCCTGCGGAGCGCGGCGGGGTTCATTCGTCGGGAACTGATGAAGGTGCTGCACTTGAGGCCGATCCCCGTGCTCGAGTTCGAAGTGGACGAAACGCTCGCGCGGGCGGCGGAGACTCTGGACTTGCTGGATAAAATCACCCATGAGCAAGAGCATATCGAGCCGGGATCTGGAGCGGGCGAAGGAGCTGATCCGGAGCAGTAAGGGTGTTGCGATCGGCACCCACATTCGTCCGGATGGCGACGCGCTGGGCTCCCTGCTTGGGCTGGCGCGGGCGCTGGAGCAGAGCGGTCTGCGAGTGAGCCGCCTGTGTGACGACAAGGCCCCGACGGCCTATCAGTTCCTGCCGGAGAGCGACCGGATCTCTTCGGAGGCGCCCGAGTGGTCACCCGATCTTGGGATCGTGGTCGACTGCGACGGTTTGAGCCGGGTGGGGCACCTGCAGGGGCTGTTCGAGGGACTTCCTCACGTTATCGACATCGATCACCACGGGAGAGACAATGCCTTCGGGGACGTGCGCCTGATCGACGCGGAGGCCGGCGCGGCGGCGGAGATTGTGTATGACTTGATCTGCTCGCTGGGAGCGAAGATCGACGGCGACACTGCGACGTGCCTGTACGCGGGGATCCTGACGGACACGGGGCGCTTTAGCTACGCCAACACCACGGCGACTTCGCTGGAGATAGCCAGCTTGCTGGTGCGGGCCGGCGCGCAGCCCCAGCGGATCGCGCGGGAGGTGTATGAGGAACGGTCGCTTGCGGCCACCCATCTGCTGGGGGTGGCGTTGTCGCGGGTGTCGTTCGATGGGGACGGCAAGGTGGTCAGCACGGCCTTGACGCGGCAGGACTTTGTGGAGACCGGCGCGGTGTCGGCGGATACAGAGGGGATCATCGACAACATCCGCGCCATCAGCGGGCCCTTCGTCGCGCTGTTGTTCGTGGAGGCCGAGAACGGGGCGGTGCGGGTGAGTTTGAGGTCGAACGATACGATAGACGTGAGCGGGATCGCGCTGGAATTCGGGGGCGGCGGCCACGCCATGGCCGCCGGCTGCACCGTGATCGGGGGCCTGGCCGAGGTGCGGGAGCGAGTGCTGGGAGCGGTGCGCAGGAGCCTGCCGGGGTCGGACCCCGCTGATGTCGCCTGAAGGATTTCTGAATCTGCTGAAGCCGCCGGGCATGACCTCCCACGATGTGGTGGCGATGGTGCGACGCCGGCTGGGTCTGCGGCGCATTGGGCATCTGGGGACGCTGGACCCGGCTGCGGCCGGGGTGCTGCCGGTGGCCTTGGGGCGCGCGACGCGGCTGTTTGAGTTCGCGGCCGGGCCCGACAAGGTCTACCGGGCGGAGGTGGTGTTCGGGATTACTACCGACACGCTGGATGCGCAGGGGGAAGTATCCGCGGAGGGAGACAGCAGCGCGCTCGGCGAGGACGACCTCGCCGCCATGACGCATTCCTTCGTGGGGGAGATCGAGCAGACGCCTCCCGCCTATTCGGCCGTGAGTGTGGGCGGGCGGCGTCTTCACGAGCTGGCGCGCGAGGGAGTAACAGTGAAGGCACGGCCTCGTCGGGTGGAGATTATGTCCATCGACCTGGTCGAGTTTTCGCCGGGACGCAGGGCGCGCGCGGTGCTCGACGTCGTGTGCGGGGGCGGCACCTACATACGCGCCCTGGCGGCGGACCTCGGTAAGGCGGCGGGGTGTGGGGCCTACCTCGGCTTTCTGGTGCGGACACGCGTGGGCCGGTTCGAGCTGTCGCAGGCGCTGACGCTGGAGAAGTTGGAGGCGGGCGACGAAGAGGATGGTGTCGAGGAGGCCTTGCTGCCCGTCGATTACCCTTTGGCGCACCTGGCTGCGGTGAGGCTGGAGGCGGAGGCCGGAGGGAAGTTCCTTCATGGGGGTCAGGTTCTGACGAAGGCGGCCGCCGGGTACCCGGTGCGAGTCTATGGTCCGGAAGAGCGTCTGCTCGGCCTGGGGGAGGTGCTGACGAACGGGCGGCTGCGCCCGCGCGTGGTGATAGCCTCGGATGAGGACGTGGGAAGATGAGGGTGCTGCGCGGCCTGGGCGGTGTGAAGATGCGCCGGCCTTTGTGTCTGGCGATGGGTGTGTTCGACGGGGTACACGTGGGGCATCGGGCTATTCTCGCGGAGGCGGTGCGGATAGGCGCGAAGACGGGGAGCCTTCCGGCGGTGCTTACTTTCGATCCGCCTCCGGACTCGGTGCTTTCGCCCGAGGGCGCGCCGCCGCTGCTGACTACCACGGAGGAGAAGCTGTCGTTGATGCGAGCGGCCGGGATTCGGGTGGCCGTGGTCGCCGAGTTCGACCGTGGTGTCGCGGAGACGCCGGCGGAGGAGTTCGTGCGGCGAGTGCTGGTGGAACAGCTCAGGGCGCGGTGTCTGGTGGTCGGTGAGGGATGGCGGTTTGGCGCGGGGGGAAGAGGGACCAACAGCTTGTTGGAGCGGATGGCGGAGGAGGCCGGATTTGGGGTGTCGGTGGTGCCGCCGGTGTTGCTGAAGGGGCGCAAGGTGAGCAGCACGCGGATCCGCTCGTGGCTGCTGCGCGGACGTGTCTCCGAGGCGGCGGAAGGCCTGGGGAGGGCCTATCGGATTGGCGGGGAGGTGGTGTCGGGTGCGGGGCGGGGGCGACAGCTGGGGTATCCGACGGCCAATCTGGCTACGCCGGAGGAGAAGCTGGTGCCGGGGGATGGGATCTATGCCTGCGAGGCCGGGGTTCGCCGCCTGCGGCCGGCGGTGGCGAGCATCGGGGTGCGCCCTACCTTCGAGGCC
>CAZWRO010000030.1:9813-15315 GCA_964635365.1 uncultured bacterium
ATATTAGGTGGCTGATCTAGTGGAGGGAAGCGTCGGTGCCGCTGGTTAAAGAAGAAAAGCAGACTATAGTTGCTGAGCATAAGATGCACGAGAGCGACACGGGCTCGCCTGAGGTGCAGGTGGCGCTGTTGACGGCTCGGATCAATCAGTTGCAGGGGCATCTGGGCCAGCACAAGGGGGACCATCACTCTCGCCGCGGCATGCTGATTATGATCGGTCGGCGCCAGCGCCTACTGAATTACCTCAGCGGAAGCGATATCGCTCGGTATCGTGCGCTCGTGGGCAGGCTGGGCCTGCGCGACAAGACACGAGCTAGACGAGGATGAATGCGGGCCGGTTTGCCGGCTCGCTTTGCTCCTTAAAAAAGAGTTAGGGCAGCGCACAGAGGGCGACCCAGCGGGCGCGCGACTTTGTCGAAAACCCTCCTGGGGACATGCCTGAACCAATGTGTGTCGAGAGCGGATGGATCTGATCGGGCGCGGGAGCGGATTGAGGTCCAGGCTGTCGACAGACATCGGTGCAGGTGATGTTCCTGTTGGAAGGCGGCGGAGCGCGCGCCTCGGCGGCGTTACCGTGCGGCCCGGATAGGCAGGAACAGAAGTGGCAATAGCACGTTGTGAACTCGACGGGAAGTCTCTATCCGTCGAGAGCGGAACCCTCGCAAAGCAGGCCGATGGTGCGGTCTGCGTTCGTCTCGGAGACACCATTACCCTCGTGACGGCGACGATGGCGCAGCCGCGCCCGGGAATGAACTTCTTCCCGCTCCTGGTGGACTACGAGGAGAAGATGTATGCCGCGGGAAAGATCCCGGGCGTTCGGTACATCCGGCGGGAGGGACGTCCGAGCGAGAACGCGATACTGACGGCGCGGAGAATCGACCGCTCCGTCCGCCCCCTCTTCCCCAAAGGCTTTCGCAAGGACGTTCAGATCGTGGCTACGGTATTGTCGGCCGACCCGGACAACGCGCCTGACGTGCCGGCGATGGTTGGCGCGTCGGCGGCGCTGTGCGTTTCGCAGATACCGTTCCGGGGCCCCCTGGGGGCGGTGCGCGTGGGGCGCAATGACGATAAGATGGTGGTGAACCCGACGTACGCCGAGCGGGAGCAGAGCGATCTGGACCTGATCGTGGTACTCGGAAGTGACGGTGTGGTCATGCTGGAGGGCATGGCCGACCAACTTCCGGAAGAAGTGATGATGGAGGCTATCGAGTTCGCCATTCCGCACGCGCAGAGCGTGATCGATATGCAGAACGCTCTGATTGCGGAGGCGGGCGTGCCGAAGCTCGAATACGAGCCGCCGGTTGTGTGCGATGAAGTGCGCGACGCGGTCGGCAAGGTCTCCGGGAAGATACGGGAGGCTATCCAGATCCGAGACAAGAAGGACCGGGAGCGGGCGACGACGGAGATGATCGACCAGCTCGAAGCGGAGCTGGCGGAGGAGTTCCCGGAGCGGATGTCGGAGATCCGTTCGGCGCTGGACGAGCAGACGGATCAAGAGCTGCGGTGTCTGATTCTCGACGACGGCAAGAGGCCGGATGGACGGGGACCGGAGGACATCCGGGACGTGTCTTGCGACGTGGCGCTGCTGCCGAGGACGCATGGTTCGGCGCTGTTCACGCGAGGACAGACTCAGGTGATGTCGATAGTCACCCTCGGCGGGGTGGGGGACGAGCAGCTGATCGACGACCTCGGCGTGGTGGATTCGAAGCGGTTCATGCACCACTACAATTTCCCTGCCTACAGCGTAGGGGAGGTGCGGCCCATGCGGGGCGCGAGCCGGCGCGATATTGGACATGGATCGCTGGCCGAGCGGGCCTTGCTCCCGATGCTGCCGGATGAGGACGAGTTCCCGTACACAGTTCGCGTGGTTTCGGAGGTGCTGGAGAGCAATGGGTCCAGCTCGATGGCGAGCGTGTGCGGAGGGAGTCTGGCGCTGATGGACGCAGGAGTGCCGATTAGCGGCGCGGTGGCGGGAATCTCCATTGGTATGGTCGCTGACGGAGAACGGCACCAGCTGCTGACAGACATCCAAGGGATCGAAGACTTCAGCGGGGATATGGACTTCAAGGTGGCCGGGACGCGGCAGGGCGTTACGGCAATGCAGGTGGACATCAAGCTCAACGGGTTGTCGCCGGAGGTCATCCGGGACGCCTTCTCGCAGAGCCGTCGCGCGCGCGAGTTCCTGCTGGACAAGATGTCCGGGAGCCTCGCCGAGCCGCGGCCTGACCTGGCGCCTCACGCGCCGCGGGTGTTCATCGTCAATATCGACCCGGAGAAGATCGGCAATGTGATAGGCCCGGGCGGCAAGACCATCAAGAGGATGGAGGCCGACTTCGAGGTTCAGGTCGACATCGAGCAGGATGGGCGGGTGTTCGTGGCCGCCCCGGACGCCTTGTCCGGGCAGAAGGCAGTAAGCATGATCGAAGATCTGACCCGGGAGGTCAAAGTCGGCGAGACCTACACGGGCAAGGTCGTGCGCATCGTACCGTTCGGGGCCTTCGTAGAACTGCTGCCCGGGCGAGATGGCCTGCTACATATCTCGCAGATCGCGCACGAGCGGATCGACAAGGTTGAGGACGTGCTCAAGATGGGGGAGGATGTGCAGGTCAAAGTGATCGAGATCGACCCCCAGGGCAAGGTGCGCCTGAGCCGCAAAGAGATGCTGGGACCCGCGCCGGAGGGCTCTTCCGGGACGGGGTCGAGTGGGCCTTCTCGGGGCCGGCGACGTCGGTGACCTCGTCGGGTCGCCGGCTTGTGCCAGGTCTGCGCGGGGGAGTTGCGCGAGAGGACGAGCCGGCCGACCCGGGGACGGTATGGGCGTGAGTGCGAATGCGGCGCGGCCGCAATCCCGCAAGACGGTGCTGCCAAACGGCGTGCAGGTGCTGACCGAGCACCTGCACCACGTCGATTCGGTGTCGCTGGGGGTGTGGCTGGCGACGGGGGTTGAGGACGAGCCCGCGGGACTCGGGGGTATCACCCACTTCATCGAGCACATGCTCTTCAAGGGGACCGAGACGCGGTCCACCCTGGACATCGCCGAGGCGACGGACGACATCGGGGGCCAGGTCAACGCTTTCACCGATCGCGAGTGCATGTACCTGTACGCGCGCACCATCGGCGAACAGGCGGAGGAAGCGTTGGAGCTGGTGTTCGACCTGTTGCTCCACTCGGTTTTCGACGAGGAAGAGATCGCGCGCGAACAAGGGGTAGTGGTGCAGGAGATTCGGCACCTGGAGGACTCTCCTGAAGACTGGGTTCACGAGTTGCTGCTGCGAGCCGCTTGGGGCGATCACCCGCTGGGCCGGCCGCTGATGGGGGCTCCGGAGAGCGTGCGGGGGATCCAGCGCCAGTCGATTGTGGACCATCTTCGGGAGTTCTTGACGGGCGATCGGATTATCGTGTCGGCGGCGGGAAATGTCGAGCACGAGCTGGTGGTCGAAAATGTGGCCCGCCTGGCCGCCGATGTGCCCCGCGCCGAGGGGGGGCCGAGTCCGGCGCGAGAGGCGCCGACGTTCCAACCCGGGCGGCTGATGATTTCCCGATCGACAGGGCAGGTGCACTTCTGCCTGGCAAGTCCCGGGTGCAGCCGCACCGACGAGCGCCGCCATGCGATCGCGGTGCTCGACACCATTCTCGGAGGGGGGACGAGCTCGCGGCTGTTCCAGGAGATCCGGGAGAATCGCGGGCTGGCCTACAGCATCGGGTGCTATCTCCAGGCCTATCGGTTGGGAGGTCTGCTGACGATCGACGCGGGGACGCGAAGGGAGAGCTTCGAGCTGGTGCTGGAGGTGATCGGGGAGGAGATCGAGCGCCTTCGAAAGGACGGACCGACTCCGCGCGAGCTGGAGCGGGCGAAGACGCAGCTCAAGGTCGGGCTTGCGCTGGCCGCGGAGAGCACGAGCTTTCGGATGCAGCATCTGGCGGTGTCCACCATGCACTGGGATCGGGTGGTCTCGTTCGAGGAGATGGCCGCAGGGGTGGATGTCGTGACTGCAGAAGACGTCCACGACCTGACGGAATCAGCTTTCACGCCGGAGCGGCAGGCGCTGTCTGCAATCGGGCCATTTAGTGCTGAGGGAGCGTGACAATGGCATCCATTCGCGTGTTGGTGATCGGGGCTGCGGGGAGGATGGGCCGAGAAGTGGTGCGCGCGGTGTGTGCGGAATCCGATACGGAACTGGTGGGCGCGGTGGACCGGAGTAGGGTGGGGGAGGACGCGGGAAAAGTCGCGGGGATTGACGACACCGAGGTGGTGATAGTCGAATCGCTGTCCGATGCCATCGCGGAGAGTTCGCCGGAGGTGGCCGTCGATTTCACGTTGCCGGATACGGTGATGGCGAATGTGCGACAGGCCCTCAAGGCGGGCGTGGCGTGTGTGGTTGGCGCCTCGGGGCTGACGGAGCGCGACCTGGAGACGATGGCCGCGCTATGCCGGGAACATCAGACTTCGGCTCTGGTGGCGCCCAATTTTGCCATCGGGGCCGTGCTGATGATGCAGTTTGCGGCGGAGGCTGCGCGGCATTTCGATTCCGCCGAGATCGTGGAGCTGCACCACGCGGACAAGGTGGACGCCCCTTCCGCCACTGCGCGCCGGACGGCGCAGTTGATGGCCGGGATTCCCGGCAGCAAGTTCGCGCGGGGGGAATCGCAGGACGGGCGACTGGCGAGGGGGATGGCGGAGAGCGGGATTCACATTCACAGCGTCCGCCTGCCGGGTCTGGTGGCGCACCAGGAGGTTATTTTTGGGGGCCTGGGGCAGACGCTCCTCATCCGCCACGATTCAACCAGCCGGGAGTCGTTTATGCCGGGTGTGCTGCTGGCGATTCGTAAGGTGCGAGGGCTTCGCGGCCTGGTGGTGGGCTTGGAGAAGATCCTGTAGCCGCACTTGTCGGATGTCAGGCTGGATTGGTTTCGGGCCACAGGCCCGGGATGATCCGGCTATCGGGCTTTAGCGTGCGAGAGCGGCACGGCAGCCACGACGGCTTGGCGACCTATCCCGAGATTCCTTCATGGGGCTGGTGTGTCGGCTTCATGGGGGCATTGAGGGTAGCGTACAAGCTGTCTCATTCCCGACCGACATGCACCTGAAGCCTCCATTACCAGGGCCACGGTTTCCCCTTCCCGTCTCAAAAACCCCCCGGGTCTATGGAACATGGCACTGGGAAGGGAAACCCCCTCTCATTTTGGTCATGTGGGAAGAGCGCGATGTGTCACGTGGCTTCGGCACGGCCGTGTAATGGCCGGCCGCAAGTCGAACATGGTCCGCGCGGTTCCCGCAGGCTGGCGTAACGGAGGCATTCGATATGAGAACCGTACGAAACAGAAAGGCGGCTGCGGGGCACTCCAGGAACACGCGGCGGCTCGGCAGCAGAGGCGACGCATTCAGAAAAGTGACGCTGGCTCTTCTGCCCCTATTTTGCATTCTCGTGGCAGTGTGCACCTCAGCAGTGAGCGCATCTGCCGCAGACATCGTCGAAGCCTGGCGAGGAGGCAGCTTTGTCGG
>CAZWRO010000031.1:0-14693 GCA_964635365.1 uncultured bacterium
GCCCGGTGGCCTCCCACTGACTGGCGATGGTGTGCGCCTGCGTGGTCTGCTCGGTGAGGCGGGCGCAAAGCTCGGCGATCTCCGGCAAGGCCGCTTGATTATCCAGCTCGGCCGGATCCTGGCGGCGGTCGTAGACCTCGTAGTCCAGCGCGCGCCAGAGTGAATAGGGGTGGTAGATGACTTTGTAGTCGCGAGCTATCAAAGCCGTCTGCTGATCGTAGTACAGGTTGGCCTCGCAGTAGAACTCTCGATCCGAGCTTCCGTCCCGCCGTTCCAGCGGCTGCCCGCGCATGTCGTCCATCGGCGGCGCGCCGGCGAACTCGAGGAAGGTCGGAGCCAGGTCGATGAGGCCCACGTCTTGCGTCACCTCCGGGTCCGCCTCCACTCCGCTCGGCCACTTCACCAGCAGCGGAACCGACAGCAGCTCCTCGTACATGGTATGCCCGTGCTCGAAGCCGCCGTGTTCCCAGAACTCCTCGCCGTGGTCTGCGCTTATCACGATCAGCGACCGCTCCCAAAGACCGGCCTGCCTCAGCCCCGCCAGCAGCTCCCCGACCCACCGGTCGGCGAAGCGCACCTCCTCCGCGTACATCAGCCGGCAGAACTCCTGGAACTGGGATTGCTCGGCCTCGGAGGCATACTCCATGCGCCCATACCAGTAGGCCCGGTCCAGCCCCCATTCCGGCATCTTTCGGCTGACCAGCTCCGGCGGGGCATCGGGCGATTCGTAAGGCGCATGCGGATCGATATAGTGCACCCAGAGGAAGAAGGGCTGCCGCCGGTTCAGGCGCACCCACGACAGCGTGTGCTGCGTCACCGTGCGCGCGTCGGTTCTCAGCGAGCCGATGTCCGCGCCGTCCTCGTTGCGGAAGTAGTCGAAGCCCCGCCGCCACCCTCGTTCTGCCGCCAAGAACGGATTCGTCACCTCCGCCGCCGTGACATATCCCGCGTCGTGAAGCTGCTCCGCGACCAGCCTAACGTCGTCCGAGAGCACGGCCTCCCCCAGGTACCAATCAGTCAGATTGGCGTCCCCACTCTTCAAGCCGCACTCCGACGGAAACCGCGAGGTAAACATCACGCCGAAGGAGGGAAGCGTCCAAGGGGCCGACACGTGGGCCGACTGGTATTGGGTGGCCTCTTCGGCGAAGGCATCGAGACTGGGCGTCAGCCCGAGGTCACTGCCGTACACGCCAACGTGGTCGGTGCGCAGGGCGTCGATCGTGATGAAGATCAGGTTGGGCCGGGTGTCGCCCTGCGGTCCCGTCGGCTGCGGGGCGCCGCGCAGAGGAGCCGCCGGCCGCGCGAGCGACGGCCAGAGAGCGACCGGCGCCAGAGCGAGCACCGTCAGCAGCAGGCTGGCGGCCCGGCGCCATCGGGCGGGAGGCGCCTTGGGTTCCCCGGCGGTTCGCCGCGGCCGCGCCCTGGCCAGCGCCGGAGAGAGCACCACTCCCACCAGCCAGCCGATGGCAATCGGCCTCGCCGCAGCCTCCAGCGCCAGTCCGGGCCACACCCACGACCATTGGCGAAGGCCGACCAGCGCGCCGATCAGAGCTCCGCCGATGGCGGCGATGCGGAAGGCCGAGAGATACCTATTCATGCCAACCTCGATCCATAGCGGTCCGCTGCCCCTCGCAGACTTCGGTGCTGAGGTCACAGGCCGAGCCGTCCCTCCGGTCTGCGCCCCCCTCCATTCTCGCTAGTCGATGTACCCAAGGGCCCGGAGCTGACGCTGGACCTGATCGTCCACCGTCATCCGCGGTTCGCCTGAGGTCACCACGTGGCCGCCCGGAAGCACCACCGGCCGGCCGCGCTGAGTCTCCGCCCAGGCCTCGAACTGCCGGCGGAGGCCGTCGACGATATCGGGATGATCGGCGGCGATGTTGATGTGCTGGCCGGTATCCGCCGCCCGCTCATACAGCTCCACGCGCCTGCCCTCCTCGGCAAGGAGCAGCGTGTACCGGGTCCCGGCGATCGCATAGGACACCTGCTCGGGGTGGTCCACGCCTCCGCTGCTATCGGTGCCGCGCGTGCGGCTGATCGTGAAGGAAGGCTCAGGCTCTTCCTCTCCCGCCAGCAGGCGGATGCGGCTCCTCCCCTGCAGGCCCGCGGGCCGCTCCATCCCGTAAAGATCCAGCACCGTGGGCATTACGTCGGTCGGGCCGATGCATTCCTCGCGGCGCTGAAGTGTGGCCTCGCAGGCCGCAGGCAGATGGAAGGCCATCGGCACGTGGATCATCTCCTCGTACACGGTGGTCCCGTGCCCGGTGAAGCCGTGCTCCCCGAAGGCCTCGCCGTGATCGGACATGAACACAACGATGGAGTTGTCCATCAGGCCCAGGCTGTCCATCTCGTCGAGCAGCTGCCCGACCCGGTCATCGACGTAGGCTATGTTGCCGTCGTAGAGGCCCATCATCCATTCCGGCGGATGCATGAACTGGAAGCGGAAGGGAGCGGGAGGGTCGTACGGCGCGTGTGGTGGCAAGAAGTGAATGTAGAAAAAGAATCGTTCGTCGGCGTGATCCCTCAGCCAGGGAACCGCGGCCTCCAGCATCAGCTCGGGCGGAACGCCCCCGCCCTCGTTGGGCCCCAGGTCTGCCTGCCGAAACACCTCGTCGAACTTATCGAAGCCGCGGGCGAAGCCGAAGCATTCGGCCAGGAACGGATTTCCCGAAAAAGCGACGGTGAGGTACCCCTGGCTCTTCAGAACCTCGGCGAGAGTAACGCCCCGGTCGGAGAGCGGCATACCCACCCCGACCGCGCCGTGGGTGTCGGGAAACTGCGAGGTGAAGAGAGAGGAGATCGAAGCCTTGGTGTTTGGCGCTTCCGCGCGGGCTTCCGGGAACAGGACGGTGTCCACGAAGAAGGCATCGAGGCGAGGACTGGTCTCCATCTCGTACCCGAAGCTGCTGAGGTGATCGGCCCTGGCGGCATCGATCACGATGATTATCAGGTTTGCGCCCTCCGCTCCGGCGCGGAGCTGCTGCACTGCGGGAGAGGAGGCTGGGGGCGGCGGGGGCGGCGGCTCGACGGCCTTCCGGCCGCACCCGTAAGGCAACACCAACAGAACCGCCAGCACGGCAACCGCGAGCGCGGCGCGTCTGGCCACTCCGACCACTCTCATAGAAAGTCTCCCATTCTCGGATGACTCCGGTTCCAGTATACCCGATGCCGGTGCCGCCGTTAAGCTCTCCGCGGCTGACCGCCCGATCCCAGGGGCCGCGCGACAGCTACTTCACGTAGCCCAGAGAGCGGAGTTGCCGATCGAGCTGTTCGTCCATGGCGATCGTCGGCTCCCCGGAGACGAACGTCCGGCCGCCCGGCAGCACCACCGGCCGCCCGCGCTGGGTCGCCGCCCAATCCTCGAACTGCCGGCGCAGCTCGGACACGATCTCCGGGTTGTCGTCGGCAATATTCTCCTGCTGGCCCAGGTCCTTCTCCCGGTCGAAGAGCGCGACGCGGTTTCCGCAATTGCCAAAGATCAGCGTGTAGCGATCGCTGGTCAGCGCGTAGCGCACCTCTTCGGGCTCATCGACGCCCCCGCTGGGGTCCATGCCCATGGACCTGGTCACGGCAATGGCGGGAGCCGACTCCGCCTCCCCCGCCAGCAGGCCGAGCCTGCTCCTGCCCTGCATGCCTTCCGGTGCGTCGATGCCGTAGAGGTCGAGCAACGTCGGCATCACCTCCGTGAGGCCGATCACCTCCGAGCGCCGTTGCGGGATCGCTCCGCAGGCCGGCGGCAGACGGAAGGCCAACGGCACCTGGATCATCTCTTCAAAGACGGTGGTGGTGTGGCCGAAACGCCCATGCTCCCCGAAGGCCTCGCCGTGGTCGGCCAGAAGAACGACGAGCGACTTATCTTCGAGGCCCAGGCGCTCGATCTCGTCGAGCAGTTGTCCCAGGTGGTCATCCACATAGGCCAGGTTGCCATCATAGAGCCCCATCAAGTAGTCCGGCGGGTGCATGAATTGATAGCGGAAAGGGGACGGCGGATCGTACGGCGCGTGGGGCTGGAGAAAATGCAGGTAGGCGAAGAATCGCTGGTCGGCGTGCGCCCGCAGCCACGGGAGGGCCGCTTCCAGCATCAGCTCGGCGGGCACGCCGCCCGGCTCATTTGGTTCCAGGTGGACTTCCCGGAAAACCTCATAGAAGTCGTCAAAGCCGCGGTCGAACCCGAACCACTCCGCCAGGTAGGGATTCGCCGAGAAGGCGGCCGTCACATAGCCCTGGCTCTTCATCACCTCCGCAAGCGTTACTGGCTCCTCAGAGAGGGGCATCGCCACCCCCACCGAGCCGTGGGTGTCCGGAAACTGGGAGGTGAAGAGCGACGCAATGGAGGCCTTCGTATTGGGGGCCTCCGCGTAGGCGCGCGTAAAGAGCACGCCGCTCTCGAAAAGCTCGTCAGCATGAGGTGTGGTATCCATCCCGTAGCCTAAGCCGCCGAAGTGATCGGCCCGGGCCGCGTCCGGGACGATGATGATCAGGTTCGCGCCTTGCGCTCCCGCGCGGAGTTGCTGCACTGCGGGAGAGGAAGGAACGCTCACCGGCTCGGCCGGCTCCTGCGCCGGCCGACGGCCGCAGCCCGCGGCCAGAACCGCCAGCGCGAGCAGCGCGAGGAGGCGCGGCCAGCCCGGATGGAATTTCAATGGGGCTTGATGTCTCGGGGTGCTCATGATGGCGATTGCATCTCGGGGGGCAATAGCGCCTGCCCTAGTCCAGATAACCTAGCGCCCGCAGCTGCCTGCGGGTCTGCTCGTCGGGGCTCGCCGTTCGCTCCTCCGCGGCGTAGACGTGTCCTCCGGGAAGCACCACGGGGCGGCCGGCCTGCGTGTCGGCCCAACCCTCGAAGCGCTGGCGCAGCTCATCGACCACGTCACCGTTCTCCCCGGCGATGTCCTCCTGTAGGCCTGGGTCCACCTCCCGGTCGTAGAGCTCGACCCGCCTACCTTCATCGCCCAGGAGGAGCGTGTAGCGCGGCCCGGTCAAAGCGTATGACACCTGCTCCGGTTGCTGGACTCCCCCGGTCGCGTCATCGCCTCGGCTCCGGCTGACGGCGTAGCAGGGCTCGCCTTCCGGCTCCCCGGTCAGCAGACCCAGCCGACTTTTCCCCTGCATGGTATCCGGCAGATCGAGACCATACAGATCGAGCAGTGTGGGCATCACGTCGGCGAGCGAGATGATCTCCGAGCGGCGCTGCGGCGAGGCCTCGCAGCCCGGCGGAAAACGGAACGAGAGTGGCACGTAGATCATCTCCTGGTAGACCGTCGTGGTGTGGCCAAAACGCCCATGCTCGCCGAAGGCCTCGCCGTGGTCGGACAAGAAGACGATCACCGAATGGTCCGTCAATCCCAGGCGGTCGATCTCCTCCAGCAACTCGCCGACCTGATCGTCCACGTAACCGAGGTTGCCGTCGTACAGCCCCATCATGTAGTCAGGCGGGCGTATGAACTGGAAGCGAAACGGCGGCGGCGGGTCATACGGCGCGTGGGGTTCGAGGAAGTGGAAGTAGACGAAGAATTGCTCGTCGGCGTGCTCGCGGAGCCACGGGACGCCCGCCGCCACCATACGCTCCGCCGGCACTCGGCCCTCCTGGTTTGGCACCAGATCGACCTCGCGGAAAACCTCGAAGAACTCGTCGAAGCCGCGGGCGAAGCCGAAGCATTCGGCCAGGAACGGATTCGCGGAGAAGGCCCCCGTCACATACCCGCGGCTCTTCATCGCCTCCGCCAGGTTGGTGCACTCCGTGGGCAGGCCGCTGAACACTCCCACCGCGCCGTGAGTGTCTGGGTGCTGGGAGGTGAACAAACTGGCCGTCGAGGCCTTCGTGTTGGGGGCGGTCGCGTAGGCCTCCTCGAACACGATGCTTTCGTCGAACAGGGCGTCGATGCAAGGAGTGGTCTCCCACTCATACCCGAAGCCGCTGAAATGATCGGCGCGCGCCGCGTCGATCAGGATAATGATCAGATTCGCGCCTTCGGCGCCGGCCCGCAGCGCCTGCGCCGCGGGCGAAGAAGCGGCCTCCACCGGCACGACACGCGCGGGCCGCGCGGCGGGCTCTCGACCACCACAGCCAACCAGCGCCGCGGCCAGTAGCGCGGCCAGCACGATGGAGAAAAAGGCCAGACGGGCGCTCTGGAATCTCATGGAAAAGGGTGTCTTGCTCACCACCATCTCCTACGGTACCCGACTCTTACTAGGGTACGTATAGCGTACCCGACTCTTACTAGAATATTTACTCCCTGCCTTCCCGAAACTCCTGCCGAGTTCGGCCTTCACGGCGTCGGCCAAGCCCTCCTCTCGGACGCCCGCGGGTCGCCTGCGGGTCGGGAAACGAGGGCGACGGGGCGACGTCACGGCGACTGCTTGGTGAGGGCCAAGATTTCCGCAGGATATGACGGCCGCAATGCGATGTGCTACAATAGCGTCTCCGGTCACCTCGACGCACCCACACCGTGACCGATGACAGGGGTACCCGAAGGCTTGGATTCCACTATTGAGGGACTAAACGAGCAGCAGCGCGAGGCCGTGCTCCACGCGGGAGGCCCCTTGCTGGTCTTCGCCGGAGCGGGGAGCGGCAAGACGCGCGTGCTCACCCATCGCGCAGCCCAGCTCATCCAAAACCGAGGCGTGGCGCCGTACAACATCCTCGCCGTCACCTTCACCAACAAGGCGGCGAACGAGATGAAGGGGCGCCTCGCGCGCCTACTCGGCGGAACGCTCCGAGGCCTCTGGGTGGGCACGTTCCATTCCATCTGCGTCCGCATTCTGCGCGAGCACGGCGAGCTGGTCGGCGTTCCCTCCAACTTCGTCGTGTTCGACGATTCCGACCAGACCGCGCTGATGAAAGACTGCCTGCGAGACCTACAGCTCGACCCGGAGCAGTTCCTGCCCAGCCGGATTCGCAACGCCATCAGCCAGGCGAAGGACGAGCTGATCGCCCCCCGCGACTACTTCAACTGGCGTGGAAGCCGCCCTTATGATGAGATCGTCGCCCGCGTCTACGCGCTCTACCAGAAGCGGCTCGACGAGAACAAGGCCTGCGACTTCGACGACCTGATCTACCACGTCGTCCGTCTCTTCGAGGAGCGCCCCGAGGTGCTGGAGCGCTACCAAAATCGCTTCCACCACCTCCTTGTAGACGAGTACCAGGACATCAACTTCGCGCAGTATCGTCTGATCGCCCAGCTCGCCGGGAAGCACCGCAACCTCTGCGTCGTGGGAGACGACGACCAGGCCATCTACGGCTGGCGCGGGGCCGACATGCGCATCATCATGCGGTTCGACAAGGACTACCCCGACGCCAAAGTCGTCAAGCTCGAACAGAACTACCGCTCGACGGAGAACATCCTCAAGGCGGCCTGGCATGTAGTCCGACAGAACGAGACCCGCCGCGAGAAGCGCCTCTGGAGCGACTCGCCTTCCGGCGAGAAGATCGTCACCCATCGCGCGGCCGACGAGCACGCGGAAGCGGCCTTCGTCGCCGACACCGTCGAGCACCTGACGGCCCACGAGCAGCGCCGCCACGGCGACTTCGCCATCCTCTACCGCGTCAACGCGCAGGCCCGCGTCTTAGAGACGATACTGGTGAGCCGCGGCCTACCCTATCGCGTCGTCGGCGGCCCGCGGTTCTTCGACCGCGCGGAGATCAAGGATATCCTCGCCTATCTGCGCGTGCTCCACAACCCTTCCGACTCCGTCAGCCTCAAGCGCATCATCAACGTGCCGACGCGCGGCATCGGTCCCATCACCCTCCGGCACCTGGAAGAGGCCGCCCTGGAGCGCGGGATGTCGTTGCTCGACGCCGCCCGCCACGCGGAGGCGATTCCCCAGCTCGGCAGCCGCGCGCAGGGTGCCATCGAGCAGTTCTGCAAGCTGATCGACCAGCTCCGCGCGACCATGGCGAGCGCAACCGTGACCGAGCTCACGCAGGCCGTCATCGAGAAGTCGGGCTATCGCGCGGCGCTGGAGGCGGACACTTCGATCAAGGGCCGGGGCAAGCTCGAAAACGTGGACGAGATGTCGAGCGCAACCCAGGAGTATGAGAAGACGGCCGAGGAGTCCACCCTCGCCGGATTTCTCGAAGGCGTTGCCCTGCTGACGAGCGCCGACGCGCTGAAGGAGGGGGTCCAGGCCGTCACTCTGATGACCCTTCACAGCGCCAAGGGCCTGGAGTTCCCGGTGGTGTTCATCGCCGGTATGGAGGAGGGGCTGCTTCCGTTCGTCCGATCGGCCTTCAGCGACAACCCGATGGAGCTGGAAGAAGAGCGTCGCCTCTGCTATGTCGGCATCACGCGCGCCAAAGAGCGGCTCTTCCTCACCTCGGCCGAGGTGCGCACCATCTTCGGGCGGACGACGCACACCATGCTCTCCCGATTCGTGCAAGACATCCCCCAGGAGCTGATCGATCCCTGCGGCCCCATCGCCCCTCGCTATGTGACCTGGGAGGCGGCCGACCGCGCGGGCTCGCAGGCCGCCCAGCAGATCCTTCAGGAGGCGGGAGCCGGAGAATCCCCCTTCCGGGCCGGCGACAAGGTGCGACACGCCTCCTTCGGAGACGGGATGGTTGTTTCCATATCCGGCACCGGCGAGGACCTGACGGTCTCTGTGGCCTTCCCCGCCAAAGGAATCAAGAAGCTCGCCCCCCAGTATGCCAATCTCGAGAAGCTCGGCTAGTTCCAACGGAACCCACGGCACTGAAGGTCCGGGGCGAATGACAGCCGAAAAGTGGTATCAGTAGTGTGCCGTCTCAGGAATAACTATACAAAAGCTGAGATGTAGGATAAGACGGCACGAGCCTACAGCAGGCTGGTGACAACTATTCCGCGATTGTTTCCCTGTAAGACATTATGCAGTTATCGCGGCGACGTGGCACTAGGCGTGACTTCCTTTGCCTGCCGTCAACTGGTGGCAATGGGCCTAACCATATTCGGGCGGCGACGGCTGGGCCCGAGGTTCGCGTCACTTTCGCTTCCGGCTCCGGCGGCCGGTCCTCGCCTCTCTGTTACCTATCATGGTTGACTGGATCAAAGCTCATAGATGGCTCGTGGCGGCGGCGCTCGCGCTGCTGATTCTCCTCCTGCTCGCGCGAGCGCGGGGCGGCGGCCACCAAGTCGCAACAACGGAGGCCTTCTCGGGGCCGCTGTCGCTCCGCATCGCCGCCTCCGGCCTGGTCGAGAACGACGCCGCCGACCTGGCCTTCCAGGCCAGCGGCCGGGTCGTCGAGCTGTACGTCCGGGAGGGCGAGGCGGTGGACGCCACGCAGATTCTGGCCCGCCTCTCGGCCGTGGGCGGCCTCTCCAGCAGCTTGGGCGCGGCCGATGTCATACAGGCCCCCTACGACGGCACCGTGGTCAGCATCTACCTGCGAGAGGGCTCGGTGGTGGCCCCCGGCCAGCCGGTGCTGCGGCTGGTGTCGGCGGGGAGGCCCTGGATCACCGCCTTCATCGACAGCGAGGACGCCGCCCACCTCAGGCCCGGCCAGACACTTCAGTGCCGCGCCGGCGGATACCTGAGCGAACCGCGGGAAATCGTGGTGCACGCGGTGGGCGAAGAGGCGCTCCCGAGGCCGGACCTGCCGGGCTCGGCGCGCCAGGTTCGCGTGCGCTGCGACATCCCCGGCCCTCCACTCGCGCTGGCCCCGGGCACCGAGGTGGACATCGACGGTGAGGTGCCGCTGCTCGACAACGGCCTGCTGATCCCCGCCGCGGCCGTCGTTCACGAAGACACCGTCGACTGGGTCTGGGTGGTGGAAGGCGGCCGGGCCTACCGGCGAGAGGTGGAGCTCGGCCCGAACAATTTCGACCTCATTCACCTCCGAAGCGGCCTCCAGCCGGGGGAGCAGGTCGTCGTGCACGGGAAGCAGGGGTTGACCGACGGTCTGCGTGTGAAGGCCGAAGCCTCCCCTCCCCCGGCGGCACCGTAATCCAGCAAGGGAAGCGCGACGCGTGGAGGCGGAAGCCAACCAACTGCCGACGGCGCTGATCGCCCATGACCTCTGGAAGCAGTACCCTCTGGGCGATGTCACCGTGGACGCCCTGCGCGGCGTGAACGTGGAGGTGCCGGCCGGGCGTTTCGTGGCGCTGCTGGGCCCCAGTGGCTCCGGCAAGACTACGCTGCTCAACCTGGTCGGCGGCCTGGATGTCCCGACGCGGGGTGAGCTGGAGGTGTTCGGCCAGCGGCTGACCGGAATGGGCGAAGAGCAGCTCACCTCCTATCGCCGCAATACGGTCGGGTTCGTGTTCCAGATGTTCAACCTGGTGCCGACGCTCACCGCGCTCGAAAACGTCCGCCTGGTGGCCCAGCTCGTCGGCAAGGACGAGCTCTCCCAGCAGGCCCTCGCCGATGTCGGCCTGGCGCGTTTTGCCGATCACCTCCCCTCTCAGCTCAGCGGCGGAGAGCAGCAGCGCGTCGCCATCGCCCGCGCCCTGGTCAAGCAGCCCAACCTGCTGCTGGCCGACGAGCCCACCGGCGCGCTCGACTTCGAGACCGGTTGCCAGGTGCTCTCCGTTCTGTGGGAGCAGACCCGCAGCCGGGGCATGACGGTGATGATGGTAACCCACAACAACCCCCTGGCTCGCATGGGCGACGTCATCGTCCGCCTGCGCAGCGGCGAGGTGGTGGGGGTGGAGGCCGGTGAAGCCATTCACCCTCGCGACATCACCCCCTAGCTCTCCCCGCCGCCGCGGAGTCACCATGCTGTGGCGCAAGCTCTACGCCGACAGCCGCGCGCTGGCGCGACAGACGGCTGTCCTGGTCGTGCTCATCGGCCTCGGCGTGCTCCTCTACATCGCCCTCTACGAGGCCTACCAAAACCTTACCCTGGTTTATGATCGGGTCTACGAGACCACCCACTTCGCCGACGCCTCGGTCCTGGTGGAGAGCGCACCGGAGAGCCTGGTGGAAACCGCGCGCACCATCCCCCATGTCACAGAGGCCATCGGCCGCGTGGTGAAGGACGGCGCCATCATCCAGCGCGGCCGGGAGCGGGAGCGCGTGTTGGGGCGGTTCATCGGCTACCCCCGAGGCCGCCGCCCGACCATCAACGATCTGTGGATCGTGGAAGGACGCTACCTCGCCGACCCCGAGGAGGCGGTGCTGGAGCACCAGTTCGCCGCCGAGAACGGCTACCGGATCGGGGATCGCATCGAGTGCTCGCACCAGTCGCGGGAGCGCGAGTTCACCGTCGTCGGATTCGCCCTCAGCCCGGAGTACGTCTATCCGGTTCCCTCCAAGCACGCGCTCTTCGTGTCCCCGGGCACCTTCGGCGTGGTGTTTATCGACGAGGACCGAGCGCGGGAGTGGCTGGGCGTGGGCCGCCGGATCACCGATATCCACTGCCTCACCGACCCCGGCTACCAGCAGGAGGTGCTGACCAAGCTCGAAGCCCTCGCGCGCCCCTACGGGTTGGAGACCTCCTATGTCCAGGACGATCAGCCCAGCAAACGACTGCTGACCATGGACCAGCAGGGGTTCTCGACTCTCAGCGTGTTCTTCCCCATCCTCTTCTTGGTCTCCGCCGGCCTCTCCCTGTTCGGCGCCCTTTCCCGCATCGTCAGGCTTCAGGCCACGGTGATCGGAACGCTCCGGGCCTCCGGCTTCCGAAAGCGCGAGATCCTGCTCCAGTACGTGTTGCAAGGAGTGCTCATCGGGGTGGCCGGCGCGGTGCCGGGCGCAATTCTCGGGCACTGGCTGGCGACCTGGCTGGGCGGGCTCTACGCCGATGCTCTGCGCCTGCCGGTGCTCCTCACGCCCGTGCACTGGGACACCGTCTCCATTGGGTTTGCGCTGGCCGCGGCGACGGGGTTCGCGGCCGCCTATCTCCCCGCGCGCACGGCCGCGAAGCTGCCTCCGGCGGTGGCGATGCGCGGGGATCTGGACAGCTCCCGCGGATTCACCGCGCAGCGTCGCCTGGTGAATTGGACCCGCTTCCGCAACGTCATCTACCTCATCCCCACCCGGGGCCTCTTCCGGCGCGCCTCCCGCACGGCGCTCGCCCTGGCCGGCATCGCCGGCGGCGTCATCATCATGGTCACCACGTTCGGGCTGCACGTCTCCACCGAGGACGCCATTGGCGAGCTCCTGACCGAAACGCGGAAGTACGAGATCGACCTTCAGTTCACCCACCCGAACGTCTCCGGCTTCGCCGACTCGGTGGCCCAGCTTCCGGGAGCCAGAGGCATCAGCTTTTCCGCCAGCCTGCCGGTGCGCACGCGGACCAGTTGGGGCTCGGGGGAACTGATACTGACCGGGATCGAGCGCGGGCAGCAGCTCCTGCGCATCAAGTCCACCGGCCATCAGCTCATCGACGTCGAGCCGGGAAAGCTCTGGATTCCCAGACAACTGGCCGAACGGATGAGGGCCGAAACCGGCGATCCGATCCTGGTCGAATGGGTCGAGTCCAGCCGCCGCCGGCCCGTGGAGCGCGCCATGCAGGTGGCGGGCATTCTGGACGTCGCCATCGGGAACACGGCCTATGGGGAGCTACAGGACGTGCGCCGCGCCTTCGCCGACCAGGTTTACCCGTACAGCTCCTACGGCGCGGTATTTGACTGCGATCCCGCCCAGGTCGAGCCCTTCAAGCAGCGCTTCGAGCGCTCGGACGACGTCGCCATGGTTTCCACGACGGGAGACATCGCCAAGCAGGTGAACGACCAGATGGCGTTGATGTACATCTTCGTCGCCGTGCTGCTCATCTTCGGCAGCATCCTGGCCGGATCGGCCATCCACAGCGTCGCCTCCGTCTCCATCCTCGAACGCGCGCGCGAGCTGGCGACCTTGCGCAGCCTCGGGTTCACGGCGAAGACCACGGCCTGGCTGGCCGCGGTCGAGCTGTGCGTCCTCGCCGGGCTGGGGCTGCTGCTGGGCATTCCCCTCGGCAAGGCCCTGAACGTCCTCTACATGCAGAGCTTCGCCACCGAGAACATGGCCTTCCGCGCCATCATTCCCTGGTGGGTCTATCTCGTCACCATCGTGATGGTCTACGGGCTGGTCGCCCTCTCCTCCTACGGCGCCATGCGCCGACTCCGAGCCATGAACCTGGCCCAGGCCACCAAGGGCGCCGAGTAGCATCTTCCTCCGATGGAAGGGGGAATCGAGCCGATTTCCCCCGAACAGGCCAGACTCGAAAGACCTGGCGGACCCGCGCCGCCGGCAGGAGGTATTCGCAGTGACAGTCGATGACATCCGAAAGCATTTCCTATCCATCGCAGATTGGGTGGATCCGGAGACCACCGTCGATCGCATCATCATAGGCGACCCCGGCACCGATGTGAGGCGCGTCGCGGTGACGTGGATGAGCACCTTCGACGCCCTCAGAGCCGCCGTGGCGCGCGGCTGCCAGCTACTTATCACCCACGAGCCGACGTTCTGGGTCCACGCCAACGAAGTGGCGACCGTGGAGGGGTGGGACCCGAGCACGGTCAAGCGACAGGCGGCCGACCGGAAACGGCGCTATATCGAGGAGCACAACCTGGTCATCATGCGCGTGCACGACGCCTGGGATGGCATGCCCGAGATCGGCATTCCTTGGGCCTGGGCGCGTCACCTCGGATTCGCCGGGAAGCCGGCCGCCGTCAGCGCGGTCAGCTACCAGCAGCGCTATGACATCGACCCCGTTCCTCTGGACGAGCTTGCCCGGCGCGTCGCCGCCAAGACCGCCGCCCTTGGGGAACCGGCCGTGCAGGTCGTCGGCCCGCCCGACCAAGTGGTGTCGAAGGTGGGCCTCGGCACCGGGTGCTACTGCAACATCCCCACGTTTCACGACCTCGGCTGCGACGTCTCCATCATCTGCGATGACTCGAACTGGTACTGGGAGGACATCCAGTTCGCGGCCGACAACGACCATGGGATCATCCGCGTCAACCACGGCACTTCCGAGGAGCCCGGCATGGTGACGCTCACCGAGTACATCAACCGGAACCTTCGCGGCGTCACCGCCGAGCACCTGCCCCACGGCTCCACCTTCCGGCTGGTGGGCAGCCTACCGCAATAGCCAGCGACCATCTCTCCTCGGCCGCGCCGCAGCAATAAAGCGGCCCGCGGTCGATAACCACCGCGGGCCGTTCTTTCCCTAGTCGACTGCCGCAGCCTATTCGATTCCGATTAGCTGCACCTCAAAGATCAGCGTGGAATTCGGCGGGATGGGGTCGATAGCGCGGTTCCCATATCCCAGGTCCGGCGGGACGATCAGCTTGCGGACGCCGCCGACCGTCATGCCCGCCACTCCCTCATCCCATCCCGGAATCACGCGGCCGCCGCCGAGCGGGAAGCGGAACGGATCTCCCCGGTCGAGGGAGCTGTCGAACTTCATGCCGTTCACCAGCCAGCCGGTGTAGTGAACCACCGCGGTGTCTCCGGCCTTCGCGGCCTCGCCCTCGGCGACGCTGACATCGATGTAGCGCAGGCCCGAGTCCGTCGTCACCATTTCGTTGTCACTTGGTGTTCCAAGAGTGCGCGCGGCCTCCACAACGTCCTCCTCGCTCAGGTCCCCTACCGCCTCGTACGACGGAGCGGCCGGCGCTTCCGCCGCCGGCGGTTGGGACTGCTCGCAGCCAGTCGCCGCCAGCGCTATCGGCAGCGCCATTACCAGCAACCAGCGTCTCATCTGTGAACTCGACATAGCAAGCACCTCACGTGTAGCTTGAATTGGCCGGGATGATAGCACGTCACACCCGCCCCGGCAAGCCGAGCCCCGGCCG
>CAZWRO010000032.1:0-7302 GCA_964635365.1 uncultured bacterium
AGCGCATTTCATAACCCTAAATCGGCTGACTGGCCGGCCCATGTGCTGGCCTGAAATGCGCCCGATAAAGCCGGCCGCCCTTGCTATGCTGTTTCACAACCTCGAGAGAAGCTTGTGAAACAGCTTCTAGGGCGAAGGCTGGGCGGCCTTGGCGTTACGATCCTCTATGCGCTTGGTCACGATAAGGCCGCGGATGCGCCCGATGTTATTGAACACACGAATGCCCAACGCCACCACCACCGCAAGGTAGAGGTCCACGCCGAGCTTGTCGCCGAAGTAGGCCAGCGAGATGGCCACCAGCATATTAGCAAAGAATCCGCTGACGAAGACGCCTTCGTCGAACCGCTTCTCCAGGCGGGCGCGAACGCCGCCCACCAAGGCGTCGAATCCGGCCAGGATGGCTATCGCCACGAAGTCTCCCCATCCCGGGGGCATCGCCGGAGCGTATCGATAGACGGCCAGGAACCCGACCACCAGTGCGATCAGGGGTAGCACGATGTTCATGGCGACTCCTCCCCGGTCACCGGTTGCGCGTATTGGTACTGCGGGGGAACGGCGACCGGCGGAATCACGACTTCATCCAGTGGTGTCAGCTCCACTTGAAACTGCAACACGCGCAGCCGGTCCAGCATGCCGTCTCGGATGTTGAGCGCGGACACCAGGTTCTCCTTGTTGCCTATCACGAGGAAGGTGAAGGGGGCTGAGATGGTGACGTCGTTGACGCTTATCAGGCGGGCCGAACAAGTGATGGCGCTTCCCGGAATGAGGCGCTGACCGTTGAGAGCGACGGCCTCGGCGCCGGCGGCCCACAGCTCGTTGGTAACCTGCACCAGGTCGAAGTCGTGGATGACATACAGAGTCTCGGTTCCGGTTGCGTCTCCGGCGCGCATGGTGCTGTCGCCGAGCACGAGCTGGATGCCGGGCCCGCCGACGGGGAGGAGGCCGAGAGCGATTTGTCGGTGCTGGAGCTCCTCGTTTCTCAGCCGGGCCATACCCCTTTCGTTGGCGACTTCGAGCTCGTACTCAGCGACGCGGGCACGCAGCCGCTCGATCTCCTTCTGATGCTGGTCGAGCTGCGCCTGTGATGTCGTCAGCATGCTCACGAGGGCGCCTGTCTGCCGACCCACCTCGGTGTCCCCACGGAGCTTCTGACTGTGTACCTGGACGCCAACCAAGGCGCCCAGCACCAGACAGACCACTACCATGGAGAGTGTCCAATGTCGCTTGCCGCGCCAAAAGGTAGCCACGTCCCTATCACCTCATTGGGGAGGAGCCCGCGTCTTCGCGCTCGCTCCAGTAGGTCGTCGGCGGATCGCTGAGATCCAAGTATCCTATCCTGTCCTCGCCGAGCTCGTCGAGCACGGCTGCCAGCAGCCGCGCCTTGGCCGTCAACTGAACCGGGTCTCCGAAACGGACGGTCGCGCCGGAGTCCAGGACAAGCTCAACGCCTGCTTCCGGGCGGAGTTCGAGACGCGTCGCCCGGAGCCGCGGGTCGGGCCCGAGCGCCCACAGCACCTTCAGGAGGGCCGCCAGCTCGGCAGCGGCCTCGCCGCTGACGGCTCTGCTGGCGGCGAGGTGCGGCGCGGCGAGCTCGGGCAGCCCCCAACCCCAATCATCTCGCACGGTGAACACTACGCCCTCCGGGTCTATCAGCAAGGCTCGTTCTGAGTTTCGGATTACCGCAACCGCCTCCCTGCGTTGGACGGCCACAATTAGCCGATTGGGGAAATCTCGCGTCACGCGAGCCTCCCGCACTGAGGGGACGGCCTCCACGCGCTGCGCCAGCAGTTCGGGGCGAACGCGGAGGAGATTGGAGTTGGCCGGGAGGTGTAGGCGGGGAGCGGCTTCCTCGGTCACACGGGGGTCTCCGCGCAATTCGATTTCCCGGACCGCGAAGCGCGGGGAGGTGAAAACGATGTAAACGACCTCCAGCGCGACGGCGAGGACGGCCACAGAGACGACGAAACGCAGGCGGCCAAGCAGATCGCCTCGTTCTCGCTGGCAGTCCAGCGTGCCCAAACGCGGTCTATGTGTTGCGTCCAGCGCCACCGCTGCCTCTATCTTCCAGGGCCAGCCGGATGAGGGTGTCCACGAGCTGCGGGAACGAGAGGCCGGCCGCCTCTGCGGCGCGGGGCACGAGGCTGGTTTCGGTGAGCCCCGGGATCGTCTGTAGCTCGAGCACGTATACTTCGCGGGGAGCCGCGATCATGTCCACTCGAGACATCCCGCGGCATCCGATCAGCCGGTGCGCCGCGAGGGTGATTTCTCGCGCACGTTCGGCCTGGGCCTCGCTTATCCGCGCGGGGATGATTTCGTCGGTCGCCCCCGGGGTGTACTTGGCCTCGTAGTCGTAGAACTCGTTGCCGGGGACGATCTCGATGAGGGGCAGCACGCGGGGGTCGTTGTTGCCGAGCACCGCGCCCGTGATCTCGGTGCCCTCGACGTACTGCTCCACCAGCACCTCCGGCCCGTATTGGAGCGCGAGGTCGAGCGCAGGCCCGATGTCCGCGCGCTGCTTCACCAGGGTGACGCCGAGGGAGGATCCTTCGTGGGCGGGCTTGACGACACAGGGGAGGTCGAAGGCGGAGGCGACTCGGTCGGCCGCGCCGGCGCGGTCTGAACTCGACACCGACAGCCACTCTGGAGTGGGGATGCCGGCGCGTTCGAAGAGCTGCTTGGCGATGATCTTATTGAGGGCGAGCGCGCTGGCGAGCACCCCCGAGCAGGTGTACGGGACTCCGAGCAGTTCGAGCAGGCCCTGGACGGTGCCGTTCTCGCCGGCGCCGCCGTGGAGGGCGATGAAGACGACGTCGGGGCGGGCCCCTTCCCCGAAAGCGGAGAGAATGGCGGACACGTCGCCGGAGTGGACGACGTCGGCGAGGTCAACCGAGACGGCCCGATACCGCGCGGGATCGAGCGCGGCCAGCACTTTGGCTCCGCTCATAAGGCAGACTTCGCGTTCGGCGGAGGCGCCGCCGGTCAGGACGACGACTCGCAGGCGCTTCGGGTCGGCCATCACTCGCCCACCATTTCGATCTCGAGCTCCAGGTCTATGTCGTAGCGCCGCGCCACCAGAGCGTGAACGCGCGCGATGAGGCGCTGCATATCAGACGCGGTTGCGCGACCTCGATTAATCATGAAGTTCGCGTGCTTGCTGGAGACCTGAGCCGATCCCACACGGAGGCCCTTCGCGCCGGCGCGGTGCAATACCTTGCCCGCCGCCGCGCCGAGAGGGTTCTTGAAAGCGCTGCCGGCGGACCAGGCGCGGAGAGGCTGGCGGCTGGCGCGCTTCTGGCGGAGGCGGTCGATCTTTGCTTGGATTTCCTCCTGGCGCGCCGGCCGGAGACGAAGGCGGGCTGAGATGACGGTCGCCTTGGAGGGATCTAGGCTGCTGTAACGATAGCGATAGGCGAATTGGGAGGCGGTCCACTCGCGCACCTCGCCCTGTTCGTCGAGAACCGTGGCTTCCACCACGAGATCGCCGATGGAACCGGTGTCGGTGCCCGCGTTGGTGGCCAGCGCGCCGCCCAACGTACCGGGTATGCCAACGGTGGACTCCAGGCCGCTCAAACCGACTGCGGCGCTCTGCTTCACGAGCCGCGCCAGTCTTGCGCCGGCGCCGGCGACGACACCGTCCTCCAGCCACTCGATCTCCTTGAAGGCGGGAGCGAGCCGGATGACTATCCCCCTAAGGCCTCCGTCGCCGACGAGCAGGTTGCTGCCATTCCCGATGATCTTCGTTGGGAGGCCCTTCTGACGCGCAAAGGTTGTGACGGCGAGAAGATCGTCGACGTCGAGGGGCTGTACGAAGATGTCGGCGGGGCCGCCGATGCGGAAGGTGGTGTGCCGCGCCATCGGCTCCCAGAGCAGCACCCTCCCCCGGAGGCGGGCGGCGAGCTCTATGGCGGCGGCTTCGATGTGGCGACGGTTGGTTGCGGTCACCGTGGCTGCGATTGAGGTCTGCTGTCCAGTGCTCATTCTTTGGTGGCGACCTCCGGCCGGCCCGTCGGCTCTGCCCCCAGGCGGCGGGCCAGCTCCCACGCCGCCTGTCCGATATCGCCCGCCCCCATCACCAGGACTACGTCGCCGGTCTGCACTTGCGAGGCCAGCTTGGTCGCCGCCTCCTCCTTCGCCATCTGCAAGACGACGTCCTCTCCGCGGCGGGCGCGCAGGGGTTTGCTTATGAGATCGACGGTGACGCCCGGAAGAGGCGCCTCCCGCGCGGCATAGATGTCCGTGAGCACGGCCAGGTCGGCCTTTCCAAGGGCCTCGGAAAATCCCTCGGCGAAGTCACGCGTGCGCGAGTAGAGATGCGGCTGAAAGACCGCGATTAGCCGTCGGCCTGGGAAGGCCGCACGCGCGGTGTCGATAGTGGCGGCGATCTCGGTGGGATGATGGGCGTAATCGTCGATCACGAGGATACCGCCGGCATCCCCGATAATCTGGAATCTTCGGTCGACGCCGTGGAATGCGGCCATGGCGCTCTGACAGGCCGCCAGCGGCGCGCCCGCGCGACGTGCGGCGGCCAGCGCGCCGAGGGCGTTCAGGAGGTTGTGCGCGCCGGGCACGCCGAGACGAAGGGCTCCCACGGGCCGGCCGTCCAACGACAAGTCGCAGGTCATGCCCGAGCCTGCAGTCGCCACCTCGGTTCCTCGCACGTTCGCGTCGGTCTCGGTGCCGTAGGTGATTACTTCGCAATCGAGGTCTGCGCCGATCTCGCGAAGCTCCGGCCGGTCGGCGCAGAGCACGGCACAGCCCCCCGGGAGGAGGCGGTGCAGGAAGCTCCGGAAGGCGGCCCGCAGGTGGGCTTCCGTGCCGTGGTGGTCGAGGTGCTCGGCCTCCATGTTCGTGATGAGTGCAATCTCCGGTCGGAGATCGAGGAAAGATTCATAGGCCTCGCATGCTTCCACCACAAACCAGGGGCCGCGGCCGGCGCGGGCGTTGCCTCCCACTGGCTCATACCTCCCACCCAAGGCTACCGTGGGGTCCATTCCCGCTTCCACCAGCATGGCGGCCACCATCGCCGTTACGGTGGTCTTGCCGTGGGTCCCGGCAACCGCCAGGCCGCGGGAGCCCTCCATCAGCTCGGCCAGCAACTGCGAGCGGCGCTGGATGGGAAGGCCGAGCTGTTTCGCTCGCAGCAGCTCGGGATTGTCCGGTTGGATTGCGTCCGATACGACAAGCCGTTGGGCTCCCTCCACCAGCTCCGCCTTATGCCCGATGGAAACCTTCGCCCCTTGTGATAGCAGCCGGGCCGTGGTGTCCGATCCCTGCGCATCGGAGCCGGAGACGGCGGCGCCCCGCGCGAGTAGGATCGAGGCCAGCGCGCTCATGCCGATTCCGCCTATGCCTATCAGGTGAAAGCGCTCGGTCATTGTGCCTCCGCGCGGGGTCTGGGACCGGGACGATGCCGGGAGACGTTGAGCAGCAGGCCGACGGCGATCAGGGAGCAGACGAGAGAGGAGCCGCCATAGCTGACGAGAGGAAGGGGAACGCCGGTGGCCGGTATGGAGCCGGTCACCACGGCGATATTGACGATGGCCTGAACGCCGATCAGGCAGACGACTCCGACCGCCACCAGACCGGAGAAGCGGTCGCGAGCGCGGGCGGCGGTGGATAGGCCCTGCCATACGAAATAGCCGAACAAGGCTACCACCGCCCAGGTGGCGATCAGCCCGAGCTCTTCGCCGATGACGGCGAGGATCGAGTCGGTCGTAGCCGCCGGCAGATAGAAGTACTTCTCTACACTTCCGCAGTAGCCGCAGCCCGTGACGCCCCCCGATCCGAGCGCGATGAGCGACCGCAGCTTCTGCCATCCGGGGCCCAGCTCGTTTCCGCCACCGATGATGTAGTCGCGTATCCTATCCCACTGATACGGATGTTGCCAGAGCATGATGGCGGCGAAGACAGCCCCGACCGATCCGGCCGCCGCCAGGTGTCGCAGCTTCGCCCCCGCGATGTGAAAGAAGACCATCATCGCCATCACCAGCACGGTGGCGGTTCCCAGGTCGGGTTCGATCGCCACCAGACCGGCCACGAGGCCCAGCAGCAGGAACGGCCTGGTGGCTCGGCGCCAGTCGGGGAGGCCTTTCGGGAAGCGCGCGAAGTGGCGCGCGGCCGCCAGAATAAGAACGATCTTTGCCAGCTCGCTGGGTTGAAAGCGGAGGTTGGTTCCGGGAATCGGCAGCCAGGCCCGGGATCCGTTGACTTCGATTCCCACGAAGAGAACGAGTACCAACGGGAAGAAGCCCAGGAGCAGGAGCAGCCACCCCGAGGTGCGGCGCACCCAGTCCATCGGCAGTCGACTGGCGCCCATCATCGCGACGAGACCCACCGCCACAAAGGCGAGCTCGCGCCAGAGGTAGTGGAAGATGCTCTTGTCGCTGCCGGCCGCGGCGAGGGGAATGCTGGCGCTGAATACCATCGCCACTCCCAACCCCAGGAGCACGAGCGCCGGGATCAATAGCTTCAGGCTCACTCCGCCCGGTTCATCGGTGACGGTTTCTGCCTGCGGAAGCCGTGCCCGTCGGATCGCTGACACTAGTGGTCAGTCCTTTCTCGCGGCGACAGTTCCCGCACCGCTTGCTTGAAGGCCCGGCCCCGCTCCGCCATGTTCTCGAACATGTCGAAGCTGGCGCAGGCCGGTGACAGCAGCACCACCCCTTCCGGCCGCGCCCGTTCGTAGGCCAGCCGAACCGCCTCCGGCAGGTCTTGCGCTTTCAGCACGTTGTCCACTCCGGCCCTCCGGGCGGCGGCTGCGATTTCGGCCGCCGCCTCACCAATGGCGACCAGGGAGGCGCCGCGACGCGCCATGCTCTCCGCGAGCGAGCCGAAGTCACGGACCTTCGATCGGCCGCCGGCGATGAGTACGACGGGCTGCGCGAAGGATTGCAGACCGGCAATGGCGGCCTGGGGGGTGGTCGCCTGGGAGTCGTTTATGAAGAGCACTCCGCCGATGGTCCCGGCCGCCTCCAGCCGGTGCTCGAGGCCCTCGAATCGCTGAAGCGTGTCTCCCGCGGCGTTGAGTGGCGCCCCGATGGCTTGCGCGGCGGCGAGGGCGGCGAGAGCATTGCCGAGGTTGTGCCGTCCCCGCAGCTTAACCGCGTCGGCGCGACAGATAGGCTGTCCTCGCACCCGCAGCCACCCGTCGTCCAGGTCAGCCCCCTCGGGCTGCACCTGCTCCAGGCTGTAGGGAATGAGCCTGGCTCGTGTCCGCCTTCTGAGGGGCCAGACTTCGGGCTCGTCCCGGTTGATGACCGCGCAGTCGTCCGGCTGCTGATGGTCAAAGATGCGCGCCTTTGC
>CAZWRO010000032.1:7402-14426 GCA_964635365.1 uncultured bacterium
ATCGGGGAGCGGGCGATCCAGTAGGCCACCTCGATTTCGCCGACGACTTTGACGCCCCGGGCGCGCGCGCGGAGTAGGGGAGGAATATCCGGCGGCACTCCGGGGCTGAGCACGATGAGATCCGCCTGCTCGAGGCCGCGATAGGCGGCCTCGCCGGTGTGGATCGTCACCTCGGTGTCGGCCAGCGCGGCGATCTCTCCGGTCAGCGCATCGGCCGATTTGATGTCGGAGACAGTGACGTTCGCCCCGCGCGCAGACAACACGCGCGCGACGGCGCCTCCCGTGCCCCAGCTTCCGAGGCCGATCACGTGCACGTGTTGTCCGGCAAACCGATCTCGCGGAGTGGCTTCTGAAGTCATAGCTGCGCCATCGCTACCGCCACCACAACGGCCGCGGCGATGGCGCCGACGGCCCAGAAAGTGGCCACCACGCGCGGCTCCGACCAGCCGGATAGCTCGAAGTGATGATGCAGGGGGCTCATCTTGAACACCCGCTTGCCGGTGGTCTTGAAAGAGATGACTTGCGCGATGACCGACAGCTCTTCGACGAACGGGATGAGGCAGAGGCCGAAGAGGACCACCGGCTGGCCGAGACGAGCCGCCATCGCTCCCAGCGCTCCTCCCAGCGCGAGCGATCCGACATCGCCCATGAACACTTTGGCGGGGTGGAGGTTGAAGACCAGGAAGGCGACGCAGGCCCCGGAAAGCGCCAACGCGAGCACCGCGGTCTGTTGATCGCCGAGGAGAAGTCCGAGCACGGCAAAGCCAGCGGCGGCGATGGCGCAGAGTCCGGTCGCCAGCCCGTCCAGCCCGTCGGCCAGGTTCACTGCGTTGGAGGTGGCCGCGATGGCTATCACCCAGAAAACGGTCCATGCGGGGCCGGGTAGAGTTATGTCCGCGTGGTCGGAGATGATCGCGGCCAGGGCTCGCTCCCCAGTGAGCGCGTAGACGAAGGCGACCGATACGGTTAGCTGAAGCAGCAGCTTGTGCCGCGCCCTGAGGCCAAGGGAGCGACCCCGACTTATCATTCTCCAGTCGTCGACCAGACCGATGGAGGCGAAGGCGGCGGTCACGGCGAGGAGGGTAATCATCGGCAGACCCAGGCGGCCGCCTATCCACCATTCGCCGCCGGCGGCCACCAGGAGCACGGCCCCGATGATGAGGACGCCGCCCATGGTGGGCGTGCCGGCCTTGCCGAGGTGCCGCTGCGGGCCGTCGTCTCTAACGCGCTGGCGCGCGCCAAGCCTTCTGAGGATCCGGATGGCTGGCAAGCCGAGCAGCGCCACCAGGGCGAAGGCGCTGACGACTATGACGGTGATCTGCATCGCGGTGAGAGGGCTATTCATCGCCGGTCTCTCCGGACTGCTCGGGGGCCGGCTGGCCGAGCAGGCGTCTCACGATTTCCTCCATCTGCATCGCGCGCGAGCCCTTCACCAGCACGACGTCGCCGGGCTGGATGGCTTTCGCCACGGCGGCCGCGGCCGACTCATTGTCGGGCGCCTCCACCACCCCGGAAGGCGACATCTGGGAGCGCGCGCCCTCGGCGATGTAGCGCCCCAAATCGCCGACGGTGACGATCTTGTCGATCTTCAGCTCGGCCGCGAAATTGCCCATTTCCCGGTGCCAGTCCGCCCCCATCGGGCCCAGCTCCTTCATGTCTCCGAGCACGGCCCACTTCCGCTCTCCAGGCAGGTCGCCCAGGAGCTCCAGCGCCACGCGCATGGACTCGGGAGCCGCGTTGTAGCAGTCATCGATCACGGTGTAGCCGGCCGGGGCGCGAGCAATGCGCCCCCGCATCTCCGCGCCCTCGAACTCGGAGAGGCCGGAGGCTACCCAGTCCGGCTCGGCGCCGGCAGCCATGGCCGCGGTCGCCGCGGCGGCCGCGTTGAGGGCCTGGTGGCGGCCGGCCATCCGCAGCGAAATCTCTTGCTTACCCCACCAGCCATGCAGCTCGAACGCGACTCGGCCGTCGGCCTCGACCCGAATACCCTCCACCCGCACATCGGCGTCGCCGTGCTGGGAAAAGGAGATGACGCGCGCCGGGGACTGCTGCTTGAGAAAACCGAAGAACTCATCGTCGGCGTTCAGCACGGCCGCCCCGTCCGGCGGGAGGGAGAGCAGCAGCTCGGCCTTCGTTTTGGCGATGGATTCGCGACTGCCGAGGAGTTCGAGATGTGAAACTCCGATATTGGTCACCACGCCGATGTGCGGCTGCGCCATCCGCGATAGGTAGGCTATCTGTCCGACGCCGCGCATGGCCATTTCGACCACGGCCCAGCGATAGGAAGCGTCGAGCTCCAGCAGGGCCAGCGGCACGCCGATCTCGTTGTTGTAGTTCCCCGGCGTCCTTCCGGTGTGCCAGCCCCGGGCCAGGATGGACGCCAGCATTTCCTTGGTGGTGGTCTTGCCGGTGCTGCCGGTGATGGCGATGACGCGCACGGAAAGAGAGTCGCGATGGGCTGCGGCGAGCGCGCCGAGGGCCTCCAGCGTGTCTTTGACCAGGATCAAGGGGCCGGGAGCGGCCAGCCTTCTCGAAACGAGCGCGGCGCCGGCGGCGCGGTCGAAGGCCTCATCGACGAAGGCGTGTCCGTCGTACCGCTCGCCACGCAAAGCGACGAAGAGCGCCCCCCGCGGCAGGTTGCGCGAGTCGGTCGAGACGCCTTGCAGGAGGCTGGGCGCGGACCCACCGGCGAGACGTCCTTTCGTCGCCTTCAGGATCATGTCGAGCGATAGTTCAGCCACGGGGCTCCCCCTCAATCTCGCCGAGCACGGCCGCGGCGACTTCGCGGTCGTCGAAGTGAATGGTGCGGTCGGCGAAGATCTGGTAGTCCTCGTGGCCCTTGCCGGCTATCAAGACGACATCCTCCGGACCGGCCTGCTGGATGGCGATCCGGATGGCCTTCGCCCGGTCCGGCTCGACGAGGCACCGGTCGCGGTGCGGCTCGCGGATGCCCTCCAGTATTTGATCGATGATCGACTGCGGGGGCTCGGTGCGGGGGTTGTCGGAGGTGACCACACACCGATCGGCCAGACGGGCCGCAATCTCGCCCATGACGGGTCGTTTGGTGCGATCTCTGTCGCCGCCACAGCCGAACACCACGATCAGGCGGCCGTTGGCGATCTGCCGCGCGGTCTCCAGCGCTCGCGCCAGGCTGTCCGGCGTGTGCGCGTAGTCCACCAGGACCGTCCGAGACTGCGACGGCAGGCGCTGGAATCGGCCGGGCACGGGAGACATCCCGAGGAGACCGCTCTGCACGGCCTCCGGGGGGATTCCCAGGCCGGCGCAGGCGGTCAGCGCGGCCAGCGCGTTGTAGACGTTGAATCTCCCGACCAGCTTCATCGCGATCTCGTACCGGCCGTCGGGAGAGTGGACTGAGAAGCGAGAGCCCTCCGGGGTGAGCTCGACCTGCTCGGCTCGGCAGTTCGCCTCCCGTTCGAGGGAATAGGTGAGGGTCTTGCCCTGGGCGCGGCGGGCGATCTCCGGACCGGAGGCGTCGTCGATGTTGACGGCGTTGACCCGGTCGCCGGAGCGGGGGAGGAACTGGGGATCTTCGAAGAGGCGGAGCTTCGCCGCCAGGTAGTCTTGCATGTCGGCGTGGAAGTCGAGGTGCTCGGGGGTGAGATTGGTGAAGACGGCAACGTCGAACTGGCAGCCGTCGGTTCGGTGGAGCGCCAGCGCGTGGGAGGAAACCTCCATGGCGGCATGAGTGGCGCCGGCCTGCAACATCTCGGCCAGCAAAGCTTGCAGGTCCACGGCTTCGGGAGTGGTGTGAAGGGGTTTGATTCGCTTCGGGCCGACGCGGTACTCTACGGTTCCGATCACTCCGCTCTCGCAGCCCGCGGCCCGGAAGATGGCGTCGATCATCAAGGCGGTGGTAGTCTTCCCGTTGGTGCCGGTGACCCCCGCGAGCAGGAGACGGGAGGAGGGATCGTCATTGAAGGCGCGCGCCACAGAAGCCATCGCCGTTCGGGGATCGGGAACAATGCCGATGGCCCCGCCCGGCGGAGGGGTCAGGTTGGACTCCCGCCCTTGCTCCACAATCAGCGCGCGGGCCCCTCGCTCCAGCGCCTGGGGGATGAAGTCATGTCCGTCGGTGCGCTCGCCGCGAACGCAGATGAAGGCCGAGCCGGGCTCCACGCGACGGGAGTCGTAGGCGAGGCCAAGTATCTCGACTTGCGGGTCGCCGATGATACGCGCGCCGAGCACCGAACCCAGCAGATGAGAAAATGACTTGGCCGACCCCTGAGCAGGCTGCGGTCCTCCCACTGCAGTTTACGCCCCTTATCATCGCGGATTATACTACGAAACAGGTTCAGCCATGGAGGCCCGGCGGAGCCGCTCCCACGGCGATGTACCGGTCCTCAGGAGGAACCCGAAGGTGCGATAGGGCTCGTTCGCAGATGCCCCTGAAGGCGGGAGCTGCCACCACGCCGCCGTAGTGGCCGTTCGTCGGCTCGTCGATCACGACGAGTATCGCCAGTCGCGGGTTGTCGGCGGGAGCGAAGCCGACGAAAGATGCTATGTATCTGCCCGAGCGGTAGCCTTCTTCGGGCGTCCACTTCTGCGCGGTGCCGGTCTTTCCGGCCACCCGTCGGCCGGGTATTTGAGCGAGGGTCCCGGTCCCCTCCTGGACGACCATTTCCAGGACCCCACGCATTCGGTCGGAAGTGGCGGGCGAGATTATCTGCTCCGGCCTCGCCTCCTGTACCTGCTGCACGACATGAGGATGGACGCGCCGCCCGCCATTGGCGATGGTGCAGTAGGCGGATAGCAGCTGGATGGGCGTGACACTGATCCCTTGTCCGAATCCGATATTGGCGACTTGCACCTGCGACCAGCGGGCGGGAGGAGTGAGCTGCCCCGGCGACTCGCCGAGGAGCTCGATTCCCGACCGCTCCCCAAACCCAAAACGCCTGGCCCAGCGATACATGCTGTCCGCGCCGAGGGAAAGCGCGACGCTTGCGAGGCCAACGTTACAGGACTTGATGACCATCTGGTCGAGGTCGAGCTCGCCGTGGGCGTGCGTGCCCTGGTGGAGCGCGCAGCTAATGGTCCGCCGTCCGATACTCATGCTGCCGGTGCAGACGTGAGTCTGACCGTCGGCCATGATGTCTTCTTCGATTGCGGCGCAGGCGGTGACAGCCTTAAAGGTGGATCCCGGCTCATAGGGCGCGGAGACGGCTTGGCTCACCCAGGTGACGGGGTCGTAGCGCTGGAACTCGTTTGGGTCGAAGCTCGGCTGGGCGGCGATGGCCAGCACGGCGCCGGTGTTCGGGTCCATGACCAGAGCCGTGCCGCCGGCCGCCCCGGCGGCCTCGACGGCGTTCGCCAACTCTTCTTCTGCGACGGACTGAATGGCGAGGTCGATGGTGAGCGCGAGGCTGCTGCCGGGAGTCATGTGCGTGATAATGACAGTGCGGCCCGGGATTTCGGCGCGCGACTGGGGCAGGCGCCCGTCGAGCAGCACGAGCATTTCGCCGTCGGCCCCGGCCAGCTGCTGGTTCCGCGCGGCTTCGATGCCGGCGAGGCCGACCCTATCCGTTCCGACAAATCCCAGTAAGGCTGCGGCGAGGGTCTGGTGCGGATAGGCCCGGTTCCACTGCGTGTTTACGATGAGAGCGGGTTCGTCGAGCTCGCGCGCGGCGTCGGCGATCGGCTGATCCACCGTCTGGCGCAGGAGGACGTATCGCACGTCGCCTTGCGGAGATATGGCTCGCTGGAGATCCTCTTGGCGCATCCGCAGCAGGGGGGCCAGGGCCGCCGCCGTCGCCGCGGGGTCGATGACGATGCTGGGGTCGACGGCTATCGAGTAGAGCTTCAGGTTGAAGGCGAGGGGATTGCCATTGCGATCGTAGATGTTCCCGCGCGGGGCCTGAATGGGGAGTCGGTGACCGCGGGTATTGTCGGCCAGCTCCCGGAAGTGCTCATGCTGGGTGACTTGTATGGACCACAGCTTCGCGGCGAGTGCCGCAAGTAGAGCTAGCGCGATTAGAACCCACCCGCGGGCGCGGTGGCGAATCTGGTTGGAGCCACTCTTCTTCATGCAGGGCCTCGGCCAAGAATGCAAAAAAGACCACCGCCCGCGAGGCGGTGGTCCTACTCCGTACTCGCTTCCGCTCGGCCCCCAAAGCTGCCCACCACCCCCGTAGCGAACCCGGTGAGCGCCGCCTCCAGAGCGCCGGGATCGCGGGACAGATCGCTTTCAGCCAACTGTACGGCGTCGCCCGAATCGGGGTGGGGGAGGAGGACGTAATCGACCTCTCTCACGGCGTCGGCGGGCCGCAGGCCCAGCCCCACGGCTGCTTGCTCCAGTCGTTGATTGGAGTGGGCGACGTTTATCTGATAGCGCAGCAGGGCGTTTTGGGCACGGAGGTCTTCGATCTCGCGCTGGACAGACATGGCCTCATAGCCGTCTCGCGCGACGATGGTGCACTCTGCTGCGTAGCAGAGGATGAGGGAGAAAGTGAGGGCGGCAAGCACCAGTGCGGCTAATCCTGTTTCTATCCCCACCGGCCTCTTCTGCGGCGAGCTGCTTGGCTGTTTCTTGGAGGATGTAGGCAGCTCCGAGGTTCGGCCCTGCGGCAAAAGTTGCTGCGACTGCACTACGCTCACCGCCCTGTCTCCCTAGTAGCGTTCTGCTGCTGCTCTGTCTGCTAATCTGCGGCCGGTACGGCCGAGGCTTCGAATGTTCCGTGCTACAGTCGCTCCGCAGCCCGCAAGTGCGCGGAGCGTGCGCGTGGGTTCGTTTCAATTTCCTCCCGTGACGGCTTCACCACTTTCTTCGTTAAGATCTTCACTCGGGGGGCTTCTTCGGACGGGAACGACGGGCACGGGCTGCGTTTGCTGGCCCGGCGGAACGCCCCCTTGGTTTCTCCGCCGTCTAGACTGTGGTAGGTCAGTAGTACGATTCTGCCGCTTGGTTTGGTGCGGTGAATTGCTGCGTCTAGGACTTCGCGAAGCGCTCCGAGTTCATCGTTCACGGCAATCCTCAACGCCATGAAGGACTTCGTGGCTGCGTGAAGGC
>CAZWRO010000033.1:0-14328 GCA_964635365.1 uncultured bacterium
GCCGCGCCCAGCGTATCGTCGCCACCGAGGGCGATGAGGGCGTCGAGGCCGAGCTTCTTGGCGTTGTCGAGGCACCGGCTGATGGAACCTTCATCCTTGAGCGGGTTGGTGCGGGAGGCTTCCAAGATGGTGCCGCCTTGGCTGATGATGGGCTCCACTACCTCCAGCGTCAAGGGTGTGGTCTCGGCCTCGCGCAGTCCCGCCCAGCCACGGAGGAGGCCCACCAAGTCGTAATTGTAATCCAAGGCCCGCATGACGATACCGCGGATGGCGGGATTCAGTCCCGGGCAGTCGCCTCCACCGGTCAGCACTCCAATTCGCACGGTTCTCTCCTCCTGGTTGGCAAACCCACCTGGCTCCACGCCGGCCAGATGAGGTAAACGTCAGCTACCCGCCCAGCAAGGCCTCGCGCAGCGCCTGCTGGTCGTGAGGCCCGGCCACCCCGATTACGGTGTCGCCGGCCTCCAGACTTGTCGTCCCGCTCGGCAGCAAGATGTGCTCGTCCCGAACGATGGCGGCGAGCACGCACTCGCCGGGGAGATGGATGTCTTTGACCATCCGCCCGGCGGCCGGGGAAGTCTCCTTCAGGTCCGCGCTCACGACGACGATATTGCCTCGTTTCAGGGCCGTGAGCAGAATTGACTCCCCGGTTTCCACCTCCTGGTCGATGAGGCTGTAGATGATCCGGGTGCTGGCCACTGTTTCCTCGACCCCGAGCAGGTGAAAGAGCGGCTCGTTCTTGGGGTTGTTGACGCGGGCAATCTGGCGGGGGACTTGGAATTCGCGCTTGGCCACCTGGCAGATGATGAGGTTGTCCTCATCGTGGCCCGTGACCGCCACCACGCAGTCGGCGCGGTTCATGCCGATGTCCTGCATGACCCGCACCTCGCAGCCGTCGCCGTTGACAATGCCCTCGCCGAACTCCGAGGCGAGGGCGGCAACGCGAGAGGCGCGATTTTCAACCAGGATGACCTCATGGCCCTCCGCGTTGAGCGTACGCGTGAGATAGTATCCGACTTTGCCGGCGCCAACGACGATAACGTACATCAAACTCTCTCCGCAGCAGGCCCGAAGGCCGAGCTACTCCTCTTGTGGTCCTGCGCCATTAGGGGCGGAGTAATCGAGGTAGTCCTCGATCGTGCGCTGGGGGCGACTCAGGAGCAGGTCGTGAAAGATGCCCGCGCCGATGGTGGAGGTGCAGATGGTGTCCACACCCGCCTTGCGATAGATCTCGGCGCGGATGGGATCATATACGCGCGCCAGCGTCTTTGGCACGTGGAACTTCTCGCGGGCGATCTGAGCCGCAACGATGTTTGTGTTGTCGCCACTGGTTACGCTGACGAAGGCGTCGGCCTGCTCGATGCCCGCCTGTTTCAAAGCGTCCTCGTCTATTCCGACGCCGCGCACCGTCTCCTGGGTGAAGTCCGGCCCCAGCCGCTGAGCCGCCTTGTCGAAGGCGCTCTGGTCCCGATCTATGACGGCTACGTGGTGTCCCTCACGGCTGAGGATGGAGGCCAAGGTCGATCCCATTCGGCCACATCCCAGAATCACGACTCGCACGGTATCCGCTCCTCTCAAAGGGAACCGGGGGCAATCAGGGCTGGCCCCCGGCCACAACGAAGCCAGTATAGCAGTCAGTCTGGGGAAGTGCAACTCCCCGGGGGGGCCGCCGCAGACCGACGCTGCTGCGTCACCACGGTCTTTATCGCGGCCAGCACTGGCGTTGCCAAGAAGATACCCAAGAGGCCTCCCATTTGAGCGCCCATCAGCAACGCCACGATGATTAGCACCGGGTGCAGGTCGAGCTGGTGCCCGAGGATTGCCGGCATCAGCAGCTTGCTTTCGAGCAGGTGCATGATGGTGAGCAGCAGCAGCACCCAGAGGGTGAGCGCGGTGGATTTGGTCAGCAGCAGCACGATCAGGATCGGTATCCCGCCCACCACGGGACCGAGTATCGGCACCGCGCGGGTGAGCCCCGCGACCAGCCCCAGGAGCAGGTAGAAATCGACGCGAAGCGCCCACAAACCCAGCCCCACTACGGCGAAGGCGATGGTACACAGGATTACCTGGCCCTTGATGTAGCCCTGGAAGATATCGTCTGCTTGGTCAAGCGCGCGCTCGGTCTTCGGGCAGTATTTGGGCGGTATGAAGACGAGGCATTGTTTGCGGATGGCCGGGCCGTCGGCCAGGAAGTAGAAGGCAAGAATGGGGACGAGCAGCAGCTCGACGATGAGGTTAACGCCCTGGGCGGTTAGGCGCAGCCCTCTTTGCGCGGTATTGGTGAGCAGGTCGCCCACTCCCTCCACCCAGGAGTCTACGGTGGGGCGGAGCGCGTCCGGGAGCTGCTCTCGGTAGTACACATCTGCCCTGGCGGCCAGCTCCAGCAGCGCCGCTCGGTAGCGGGGCCAGCCGGCCTGGAGCTGACTCGTTTCTTGACCCAGCGAGGGCGCGGTCACCCCCCATATCCCCCACAGGATGAGGAGGAGAGAGAGGAAGACCAGTCCGGTGGCAACGGGTCGGGAAGGGGAGTAGGCGCGGTCGCCCAATCGCGGGCGCAGTCGCCGGAACCACTCGACGGCGGGCCGGAGGACGTAGGCGCAGACCACGGCGACGAGGACGGTGATGATTATGCCGCGCACCAGCCAGACCACGACTGCGGCGGCGACCATCATGGCGAGCATCAAGAAGGAAGTGGCGACCGTGCGGGCCCAGTTATCCTCCGTAGCCTTCACCCTAGCCTGCTCCGAAGTCGGCCGGACGGCGGCGCGTCAGGCCGAAGTGATAGGCCAGCGCGCGACGTATGCGGGCCGCGGCCCGGCCATCGCCGTAAGGATTCCGCGGCCGAGCCATGGCCTCGTATTGCCGGGCTTCGGTCAGCAGGGCCGAAGCCCGGGCCACGATGTTGGCCCGGTCCGACCCCACGAGTTCAGCGCAGCCCTCCTCCACCCCTTCTGTACGCTCGGTGGTATGGCGCATGACGAGCACCGGCTTGGCCAACGACGGGGCTTCCTCCTGAACTCCTCCCGAATCGGTCAGGATAAGATGGGCCCGCTTCATGAGGTCCACGAACTCCACATATCCCGGCGGGTCTATGAGCAGGACGCGCTCGCGCCCCGACAGCACCTCCTTCGCCGTCTCCCTCACCACCGGGTTGGGGTGGACGGCGTAGACGATTATCACCTCGGGGAACCTGTCCGCCAGGTCGGCCAGCGCCAAGCAGATCTCACGTATTCCTGTGTCCCAGCTCTCCCGGCGATGGGCGGTGACGAGAATCAGCCGGCGGCCGCGCAGCAGGCGCGACGGCACGGCCGGCCGCCTGGGGCGGCGCTTGGCGGCGAAGAGCAGCGCGTCGATGGCGGTGTTGCCGGTGACGTAGATGCGATCCGCGGGGACATTCTCGCGCAGCAGATTGTCGCGGGCGCCCGGCGTGGGGGCGAAATGGATTCCTGCGAGGCCCCCAACCAGCCGGCGGTTCATCTCCTCCGGGAAGGGGTCGTAGGGATCTCCGGAGCGGAGGCCGGCCTCCACGTGGGCCACCGGGAGATGGTGGTAGAAGGCGGCCAGCCCCGCCACCAGCACCGCCGTCGTGTCGCCCTCAACCACTACCACATCGGGGGGCTCCTGGTCCAGCAGACGCTCCATCCGCTGGACGGTGCGAGCAGTGACGTCGGCCAAGGTCTGGCGGTGCTTCATGATCTTAAGGTCATGGTCGAGGCGAAGCCGGAACAGGCCGAGGTGTTGAGGGACCAGGTCGCGGTGCTGTCCGGTGCCGACGAGGACGACCTGGAACTGCTTTGGATGGCGGCGCAACTCGAGGGCCACCGGGGCCATCTTCGTCACCTCCGGCCGAGTACCCATCACGATCATGCTGCGAAGCGGCTTTGCCATTTGCTTACCCCGCGCGAGAGATCCATACCGCGATGGCGCCACAGAGCGCCGTTACGACATAGGTTAACAGAACCACCCGCGGCGTGGAGAGCCCCAACGCCATGAGGCGGTGATGGAGGTGGTCTCGGTCGGCGGCGAAGGCCGGTCTTCCGTTCAAGTATCGCCGCACCGGAGAGAGCACGGTGTCCAGCAGCGGGACGGCGAGCACGAGCATGGGCACGAAGATGGCGATTGCGGCGGCCATCTTAAAGGCCCCGAGGATGGTCACGGCGGCGATCATGTAGCCGAGGAAGTAGGCTCCGGTATCGCCCATTATGATGCCGGCGGGGTGCCAGTTCCAGGGCAGGAATCCGAGCGCCGAACCGGCAAGAGCGGCGCAGAGCAGGGCGACCGCAGGCTGGCCGCATCCGAGCGCGATGATGGCGAGGGCGACGCAGGCGATGGCCGACACTCCGGCGGCGAGGCCGTCCAGCCCGTCGATCAGGTTGATGGCGTTGGTCACGCCCACCACCCATCCGATGGTGAGGAAGGCGGCCAGCCACTGAGGCAAGAAGATCATCTCGGAACGGAGGGGATGGGAGAGCACGCTGATGGTGACGCCCCCGATCAGCAACGGGACGGTGCAGACGATCTGAAGCAGAAGCTTGGTCTTCGCCGGGATGCCCCTGCGGTCGTCCACGAAGCCCACCACCGCCACCAGCACGGCGCCGGCGATGACGGCCAGCAGCACCTGAGCGCCCATCTGGTGGTGGGCGCCCCCGGCCCAGGCGGCCAGCAAGAATCCGAAGAACAAGGCGATCCCACCCGCTGTCGGCACGGCCTTGGTGTGGACTTTGCGTTCGTCAGGTTCATCCATCACCGCGGCGCGCACGATCAGCCTACGCACCAGGGGTGTGAGGAGGCAAGTCGCGCCGACACCGACGGCATAGGAGATGAGGACCGCGCCGCTGCTGCCGAAGGTCATCACTTGCCCTTGCCGGCTGCTCTCAGGCGAGGCCCGTCGCCGGAGAGGCGTTCCTCCACGGCTCAGTCCTCGGTCCGAGTTTCCAGCCGGGCGAGCTTGGCGACCCGGCGTCGGTGGCGCGCCTCGCTGCTGAAGGACTCGGACAGCCATGCCTCGAGGACCTCTCGGGCCAGGCCTTCGCCGACCACGCGGGCGCCCAGGCAAAGCATGTTGGCGTCGTTGTGCAGTCTGCTGTGGCGAGCCGAGTAGGTATCGTGACACAGCGCGCCGCGGATGCCGTCGACCTTATTGGCGGCGATGCAGCTCCCGATGCCGGTGGCGCAGATGATGATCCCCAGGTCGCAGTCCCGGGCGGCCACGGCTTTGGCCACCGGGACGGCGAAGTCCGGGTAGTCGTCACCCGGGTCGAAGGCGTGTGGTCCCACGTCGTGGCACTCGATCTTCCGCTCGCCGAGCCATTCGATGATGAGGGACTTCAAGTGGTAACCGGTGTGGTCTGAACCGATGGCAATTCGCATGCGACCTCCTGCCTCTCTCTCTGTTGTGCCTCCGGCGCCAAAGCAAAGGCTCCGAGGAGAAATCCCAGGGGCACACCAGACTCGACGGTCGGTGCCGGCGACGCCCAGGCAGAGGCGCCGGCACAGCCTACGTCGAGGCGCCGGTCTTCGGCCCCTCGGCGTCGCGGTCCAGCGACAGGTGCTTCGGGAGCACGAAGGTGAAAGTGGAGCCCTCTCCCACGGTGCTCTCGACCGTCACCTCGCCCTGGTGTGCGTCGACGAGGTGTTTCACGAGGTAGAGCCCGATTCCTGTGCCGTACTGCTTGCGCGTGTCGCGCGAATCGACGCGGTGGAAGCGCGTGAACAGCTTATCGAGCTGGTCCTCGGGAATGCCGATGCCCTGATCCGTGACGCTGACAGCCACATGGTCATCGACTTCGCGCGTGTGAATCGTGATCTTTCCGCCATCCGGGCTGTACTTGACGGCGTTAGACAAGAGGTTGGTCAGGACTTGCTCTATCTTGTCTTGGTCGGCGGTTATGGTGGGCAAATCGTCCTGGACGACTATGTCGAACTCGTGATTGGCCGCGTAGGAGCGCTGGCTCTCGACGATCCGGTCCACGGTGGTGCCCATGGCCACCTCCGTGAGCACCAGCTCCAGAGCGCGGCCGGTCTCGATCCGCGACAGGTTGAGGAGGTCGCTGATGAGGCGCACCAGACGATCGCACTCGGAGTCGATGATGCGATAGAACTCCGTCTGCATTTCGCGGTCGTAGTAGCCCTCGGTGTCTTCGAGGAGGGTGCGGATGAACCCCTTGATGGAGGTGAGCGGGGTGCGCAGCTCGTGGGATACGGTGGAGACGAACTCGCTCTTCATGCGCTCCACGCCGCGCAGCTCGGTGATATCGTGGAGCGTGGCGACCACTCCCGACACGTCGCCGTTGTCGCCCCGCAGCAGGGCCGTTTGCACCTGATAGATGCGCTCGTCCGGGCTGTAGACGGAAAGCTCGGCGCTGGCCTCCGCGTTGCCCTTGAGGCAGGAACGCACCAGATCGTGCACTCCCTCGTCCCGCACGACCTGGCTGAAGGGCTTCCCGGTGCCGTCTTCTCCGGGCACTCCGAAGATGTGCCTGGCGGCGGAGTTCATGAGGCGCACGCGCTCGTCGCTGTCGACGACGAAAACGCCGGCGAGCATGCCTTGGAGGGTGCGCTCGAGCTCCCGCTTCTCGTCGGAAACGGCGATGTAGAGCTTGGCGCTGGAGATCACGGAGGCCGCGCTCTTGGCCAGCGCGGTCAGCAGGGTTACATCCTCCTCAGTGAAGCGCTGGTTGCCGCGCTTGTTGAAGACGTGGAAGACGCCGATGTTGGTCTTTTCGAACACCTGGCCTTCGGCGTCCTTCCGCTCGATCACTAGTGGAACGGTGAGCGCGTTGTGCATCTTGAGCAGGGCGACGTTCTCCTTCACCGTGCGCGGGTCGCTCATCGCGTCGTCGGTGATGATGGGGCGGCCCTCGCGAAACACCTGGCCGGAGATGCCCTGGGTGGCGCGAACTCGGAAGATGTCCACTTCATCAGTGGTGAGCCCGAGAGCCGGCCACTGAGCCATCAGCTCTCCGGTCTCCTGATCGTAAAGCATCAGCACGGCCTTGTCCGCCTGGAGGATCATGCCGACCCGGCGGAGGAACCAGCGCAGAGTGGCCTCGAGTTCGGCCGAGGTCGTGACGGGCGCCGACGCGCCGGCGGAGGCGTCTTTCAGCTCCGCTTCCAGCTGGCGCTTTGCTTCCTGCAGCTCCGAGATCTGAGAGCGCAGCCGCTCCAGTTCGGATCTTATCTCGTCGTCCTGTCGTCCTGAACCTGTCTGTTCCGTCAAACTACCAACCTCATGATGGCCACTCGCAACCTAGTCTACGCCAGGATTGGAGGGTGCTCCAGTCTTCTCCGTCGCAGGGGTCGGCGCCTCTATGTCGGTCTCTCGCAGGTAAGTGGCCGCCGCCTCCGGAGGTGTCACGTTTATGTGGATGCCGGTGCCCATCTCGAAACCGGCCGTGATGGTCAGTCGGGGGAAGATCTCGAGATGCCAGTGGAAGTCGTCCTGGTCGTCGCTGTCGCAGGGCGCGGTGTGGATCGTGTAGTTGTAAGGAGGATCGTCGAGGCAGACATCAATCCGGCGCAGCGCGTCCCGGAGGGTGACCGCGAAGGAGGCCTGCTCCTCCGCCGTAATCGAGGCGAAGGAGGCGGCGTGCTTCTTGGGCATCACGCAGGTCTCGAACGGGAACTTGGAAGCATAGGGTTCGAAGACCACGAAGTGGTCGTTCTCGGCCACTACCCGGCTGCCTTCGCTGACCTCCTGACGCCAGATGTCGCAGAAGACGCAGCGGTCTCGGTATCCCTTGTAGCGCCGGTAGCCTTCCAGCTCGGCCAGCATCTGGCTGGGCACCACCGGGGTGGCGACGAGCTGCGAATGAGGATGGGTTAAGGAGGCGCCGGCGACGCGGCCGTGGTTGCGGAAGATCAGAATGAACTTGAGGCGGGGATCCTTCTTCAGGTCCAGGTAGCGGGCGCGGTAGGCCCACAGGACGTCTTCGACCTGGCGGGCGTCGAGCCGAGCGAGATGCTTCTCGTGCTCCGGTGTCTCGATGATTACTTCGTGCGCGCCCACCCCGTTCATCCAGTCGTACATTCCGAAGCCGGTCTTCCGCAGTTCGCCCTCGACGGACAGCGCGGGGTACTTATTGGACACCACCCGGACCCACCATCCCGGCCCGTTGCGCTGGCTGCCCGGATCGCGAAAGGACATGATCTCGGGAGGGGTCGAGCTTTCGTTGCCGGGGCAGAACGGGCAGGAGCCGGCTTCGCTTGATTCGCTGTGAGTGGAATGGGTGGCGAGGTCACTGGGCCGCTTGGCTCTTTCGCTGGCTATGATGACCCATTCGCCCGTGATCGGATCGCGTCTTAGCTCCGGCATTCATCCTTCCCTATGCGGGGAGACACAAGTTGCGGGCGCTAGCCCCCTCGGCTCCGCCCGCGCTTGGACTCTGTATTGCGCCTCAATTCGGCCTGTCGCTCCTGACTATCTCGCAGGAACCGCTTCAGCTTGTCTTCGAACGGGTCCTCGGTCGGCTTGCCGGCCTGCGCGTCAGCGGCTCCCCGGTCCGCTTGTGCGCGCTTGACCGACAACTCGTAGCGCCCTTCGTGATCTACCCCGAGCACCCGCACCTTAACCTTGTCCCCCACCCGCAGATAATCGCCGATATCCGAAACGTAGGCGTTGGCTACCTCCGAGATATGGACCAGGCCGACTCTGCGATCCGGGAACTCCACAAAGGCCCCGTACTTGGCCAGCTTGACCACGATCCCTTCGATCAAACCGCTGATTTCCCCCGTCATCAACGCTCCTGCGTAACCGCCGACCTAAACGTTCAACCGGGACAGGGCTATTATAACAGCCCCCTTTGCCTTGTCAACCCGAGGTCCGCCAGCCCTCTCTCGGCTCCTTGCCCGGCCTCAGAGCAAGCGTGCCGGAGACCTCAGCCTCCCCCAAAGCCGGAACCAAGAAGGCGCCTGCGCCTCATGGCGAGGGCTGAAAGTGCACGAGGATGACCTCGCCCTCGAGCACTTCGTAGTCGCGGCCTTCGATCCGCACGCGGCCGGCGCGATGCGCCTCCTGCCAGGAGCCCATTTCGGTCAGCGCCGCGTATTCGATCACCTCGGCCCGCACGAACCCGCGCTCCATGTCGGTGTGGATGCGCCCCGCGGCGGCCGCCAGGTGGGTGCCGCGCGGCACCGCCCAGGCGCGCGCCTCGGCCCCTACCCCGGTGAAGAAGGTGATCAGATCGAGGGATTGGTAGCAGGCGCTAATCACCCGTGCCAGGCCGGTAACATCGGCTCCCATCTCCCGCGCGTACTCCGCGCGCTCGTCGTCCGGCAGCTCCACCAGCTCTGCCTCCAGCTTGGCCGTCAGCGGCACCACCGGCCCGCTCGCGCGCTGCCCGATTTTCTCCACGGCTTGCTCGGCCTCGCGCCGATCCTCACCGCAGTTGGCCAGATACACCACCGGCCTATCGGTCAGCAGATGCACCTGTACGTGCGGCGCCAGCTCCTGGTACTCGGGGATCGTGCGCGCCGAGAGGCCGGCGTTCAGGTGTTCGGCCAGCCGCGCCAGCACGGCCGCCTCCTGCTCTGCCTCCGGGTGGTGGGCCTTCAAGCCGGAAGCCAGCTTTCCCCGCCGTCTCTCGACGGCCTCCAGATCGGCCAGCGCCAGCTCCAGCTCGATGATCTCGATATCTCGCAAGGGATCGACCGGGCCTTCGACGTGGGGAATCTCCGGGTCGGGGAAGCAGCGGACCACGTGTAGGATGGCGTCCACCTCGCGGATCCCGGCCAGGAATTGGTTGCCGAGGCCCTCACCCTTGCTGGCCCCGCGCACCAATCCCGCGATGTCTACGAACTCGATGGCCGCCGGAACCGCCTTCGCCTGCTCGAAGATCTGCGCCACGCGCTCCAGGCGAGGATCGGGGACGGAGACCACGGCGCGGTTGGGCTCGACGGTGCAGAAGGCGTAGTTCGATACCTTCGCACCCCCGCAGCAGAGCGCGTTGAACACGGTCGACTTGCCAACATTGGGCAGGCCGACGAGGCCGACACTCAGCATCTGTCGATCACCAGTCGGCGTCGCCTAGGGAGGCCGTCGGCGGCGCACCCACGCGACAGTGCTCTCGAAGCAGACGCATACATCTCTTCCCTCACCCGGCAAGGCGGCCGGCTAGTCCGTCGGGGACGCACCCACCTCTCGGAACCAATTCGACGAGTGCGGTCGCCTTTCCCCGTGCCGGCGGACACATTCAGCTTGCCGCCAGAACGGGGTTCGAAGACGGATTGAGGCCTGGTCGTGAGGCCTCGGGGGTAAAAGCAAAGACGGCGGGTGCGACCGGGCCGGCCGGGGAACGCGCAATCGGGGCGCGTATGGTCAGACGGTGGAGGCGGAGAGACCTTCCATTCTCGCTTCCGCCTGCTCGATCAGCAGCGCCAGGCGAAGGCAGGCGCCGGCGTCTTCCTCCAGCAGCACTTCTCCGGAAAGCACGCGCTCGGTCAGGCGCGACAACCATTCCAGACCGTCGTGAAGCGCCAGTACTTCTTCTCGGTCCTTCAGCTCGGGAAGTAGGTGCTGGATCCGCTCCACCAATGCGTCCAGCTTATCGGCTTGCTCGGTGAGGAAGTCCTCGCGCTTCTGCTCGACGGAGGCGGCCAGCTCCTCGGCCCGGCGGCCCCGCGCGGCGAGATACTGATCCACCTCCCGCGCGGCTCGCCTCAGGCCGACCCCGCTCTCTAGCGCCTGCTGGATCAGCAGCACGCGGTGCAGCGCGTTGAAATCATAAGACCGGCGGGAGGAATCGTCCGTCTCTTCCCCCTCCGCACCCTCCACCGAAGACACAATACCGGTGTCGGTCCAGTAGCAGAGCTGTCGGCGGGAGACTCCTGCGAACTGCGCCGCCTTCCCCGTGGTGAGCTTCAAGCCCCTCAGCAGCTCGGACGGTTCGACCGGCTCCACCACGTTCTTCTCGGTGGAATCGTTGTCTGTCATCCGCACCCTCCCGGCGAGTCAATGTAAAGATAATCTCGCAATGGGATGGGCAATGCCCCGATGCTACTACATAACAACTGGGCCCTGCCGCGCATTGTGAGGGGGATTATACGGGTGGCCCTTGGGAATGTCAAGCCTGCGCGACAGAAACCCCTGCGGGCCTTGCCGCCTACTCCCGCTCTTTAGCCGGGGTGATAGCATCCTTCGGCTCGATGGCCGTGGCGTTCCGCTTGTTCACGGCAAGCACCGCGAACTCCCCCGTCAGTATGGCGGAGTCTTTGTCCAGCGTGTAGAGCTTGGCATCCACGATGGGAAGAAGGTCGCGCGTGTCCTCTTCGATCTGCTGGAGCAGACGGCGGTTCACGAACTTCCAGGCCTTGCCGTCAACGCACTGTCCCGGAAGATAGACGGAGATCGGAACGAATCCCTCGAAGTCCTCGCGCATGCTCATCTCGGGTGCCCCCGGCCCTGCTCAGATGCCCTTGTATTCGGCGGACCGCAGCCGCCTCCTTTGCTGTGTCGGCGCGGCCCCAGGCGGGAGAATCGGCAGGGAACCACCGCGGTTTGAGGAAGGCTTTGCGCCAGGAGGTGCAACATGCGACTGGGAGCACCGGTTTTTGTTGACAGCGACGATCCCAAGGAACTCGCCCGCGCCCATCAGGCGCTGGGATACCGAGCCGGATTCTGTCCCGAGGTGAACCTGGACGACGGCGACCGCCTGCGAGCGGTGCGTGAGGCTTTTGCCGAGTGCGACGTGGTGATCGCCGAGACCGGCGTCTGGAACAATCTAATGGACCCGGATGACGGGAAGCGCCGCGCCAACCTCAAGGCCATGACCGAAGGGCTGGCTCTCACCGAGGAGGTGGGCGCGCTCTGCTGCGTGAACATCGCCGGCGGCCTGAACGCGGAGCAATGGGACGGGCCGCATCCCGACAACTTCTCGCCGGCGGCCTTCGACTTGGCGGTGGAGAATGCTAGAACCGTCATCGACGCGGTGCGGCCGCGCCGAGCGAAGCTCACCTATGAGATGATGCCGTACATGATTCCGGACAGCGCCGACTCCTACTTGGAGCTGATCGAGGCGGTGGATCGGGTCGCCTTCGGCGTGCACCTCGACGTGGTGAACATCGTCAACAGCCCGCGGCGCTACTACGACACCACGGCCCTGATAAAGGAGTGCTTCGAGAAGCTCGGCCACCACATCGTGTCCTGTCACCTCAAGGACATTCGCCTCGACAACCGGCTCACCGTGCATCTCGACGAGGCGCTGGTCGGGGAGGGCGGCTTCGACATTGCCGCCTACCTGCGCGCGGTGGAGGCGCTTCCGCACCAGCCGCCGGTGCTGCTGGAGCACCTCGGCAGCGCCGAGGTCTTCGAGCAGGCGAGGAAGTACGTGGTGGCGCTGGCCGAGAAGATCGGGGTCGGCCTCTAGTTGGTTGGCCGCGCGCTCGGCGACCGCGGCGCTTACGTCTTGAGCGCCAGCCAGGCCATCTCCGCCTCGGAGAGAGCGATCTCCAGGGCGGCCATCGAGGAGGCCAGCTCGTCGACGGTGTGCGGCCCTATCAGCGCCAGGGTGGGCGCGGGGAGATTGAGTACGTAGGCGAGCGCGATCTGGATGGCCGTGAGGCCCTTGTCGGCGGCGAGCTTCCTGGCGCGCGCCAGCCGCTCGAAGTTCTCCGGGGTGTGATACACGCGCACCACGTCGGGGTCGGACTGATCCCCGGGCCTCGACTTGTCCAAGAAGAACCCGCGGCCCTGGGAGGACCAGGCGACCAGCGGCAGGCCGCTCTTCGCGTGCCACGCTAGATCTTCCTCCGTGGCGTGCGTACACCCGTCCCAGAATGGCTCCCGGGGTATCGCCAGGGAGATGTTCGGGCTGGCGAAGGCCAGGCCCATCAGCCCGCGGCCCGCGGCGTACTCGTTCGCCTCTGCGACCCGCGCCGTGCTCCAGTTGGAGCAGCCGAAGGCGCGGATGCGGCCGGCCTCCACTTCTTCGTTGAGAGTATCCATCAGCGGTCCCACGGGCTCCTCCGGGTTGTCGCGGTGAAATGCCCAGAGGTCGAGGTAGTCCGTCTGCAGCTTGTCCAGACACCGCGTTATGGACTCTCGGATCGCCTCCGGGCCAAACGGGTATTGGGGGTGGTGGCAGCCCTTGTCCAGGATCACCACCTGCGACCGGTTGCCCCGCGCCGCGACCCACTCTCCGAGCGCCCGCTCGGACTTGCCGCCGGCGTAAACCTCGCCCGTGTCGATCAGATTGCCACCCGCGGCGTGGAACGCATCGAGCACCGCGAACACCTCGTCTTTGCGCTCCGGCGAGAACCAGTCCGATCCCAGGCCCAGCCGAGAGACGTCGCGCTTGAGCTGCGGAAGGTGCAGTGTCTTCATGTCCGTCAGGCTCCCTTTTCCTGGTCCCACACGAGACCCATGTCCGCCCGCAAGGCGTCGATCGTCCGCACCTGCCCGAGGCTGTCCTCCCAGCTCATGGCCGGCGCCTGCCGCTCGTCGAGGTGCTCGGCCACGTGCAGGGCCTCGTTCGCATACAGGTCGCGGCCGGACTTGATCTGGAACTCTTCGGTCTTCCCGCCGGCGTTCAGTATCACGAAGGCGTTCTCGTCCGTCGGCTGCCAGGGGGCGGTGATGCGAAGGCTGCCCTCGCTGCCGTAGATGTCCGCCGCCGGAGGCACTTCGCACCGAATGCCGCTGGTGAAGTAGGCGGTGAGGCCGGAGGGGAACTTCAGCAGGCCGGTCATCCACTCGTCCACCCGGCTGCGCTCTCCGATATGCGCCACCGCGCGGACTTCCTCCGGCTCCTCTCCCGCTATCATACGCGCGAAGGACACGCAGTAGCAGCCGACATCCAGCAGCCCGCCGCCGCCCATCGGGTTCGAGCCCAGGCGAGTGCTCTCGAAGTTCGCCCCCATAGCGAAGGCAAAGGCGCTGTGCAACACGCGCACCTCGCCAATGGTTCCGGCCGCGAGGATCTCGCGCACCTTCTGCCACTGCGGGTGGCAGCGGTACATGAAGGCCTCCATGAAGAACACGTCCTGCTTCCTCATCACCTCCAGCACCTGCTCCAGCTCGGCCGCGTTCATGGTGACCGGCTTCTCGCACAGGACGTGCTTGCCGGCCCGCGCCGACTTCATCGACCATTCGGCATGGAGGTGATTGGGCAGCGCGAGGTACACCGCGTCGACCTCGGAGTCGGCCAGCACCTCGTCGTAGGAGCCGTAGGCGCGCTCGACCTTGTGCGCGTCGGCGAATTTCCGGGCCTTGTCCAGGCTGCGGGAGCCGATCGCCAGCGCGGTCGCCTCCTCCGTCGAGTTCAGCCCCCGGGCGAACTTGACCGCGATGTTCCCGGCCCCGATCAACCCCCATCGTAAATGCTTCATGAGCGG
>CAZWRO010000034.1:0-2635 GCA_964635365.1 uncultured bacterium
GGTGGCCCTGCCCAACATCAACGACGGCCACGTGGGCCGCGCCCCCGACCTGGGGTGCTATGAGTGCGGGGAGGAGCTTCCTCACTACGGACCGCGCTCCTGACCTGGGTTGCTATGAGCACGGAATGTGAGCTGGCGGGGAAGATCGACCAGTCGGAAGGCCGCGCGCGGCGGCTCTAGAAGCTGTTTCGGAACCTCCTCTGGCGGTTGTGAAATGCGCTTTAGAGGGGGCGTTTGCCGGGGAGACCGGGGCGGCGGGGATAGCGGGGCGGGGTGGGCGCGGTCTTTTCCACGAGGACGAGCACTCTTTCTCCCATCTGCTGCGGAAGAGAGAGGCTTCGCGTGGCCGCCAGCCGGCCCCCGAGAGCGTCGAGGGCGGTTTGGCTGCGGGCGAGCTCCGGCTCCACGTCGGGTCCCTTGTAGGCGAGCAAGTGGCCTCCCACGCTGGCGAGGGGGAGGCCGTACTCCAGGAGCACGGGAAGCGGGGCCACCGCGCGGCTCACGACGAGGTGATGGGTCTCTCGGCGCACGGGGTCTCGGCCGGCCTCTTCGGCGCGGGCGGAGAGAACCTCTACGTGGTTAAGGCCGAGCGCGCCGGCGGCCTTCTGGAGGAAGGCGGCGCGCTTCTTCGTGCTCTCGACCAGAAGGTAGGAGGCGTGGGGCCGCGCGACGGCGAGGACGAGGCCCGGGAAGCCGCCGCCGGAGCCGAGGTCGGCGACTCGCTCGCCGGCGGCGATATCATGCAGCAAGAGGCCGGTGAGCGAATCGAGGAAGTGCTTGATGGCGATCTCGGCGGGGTCGGTGATGCTGGTGAGGCCGGCGCGCCGGTTGTGGGAGAGCAGCAGTTGCAGGTGGGTGCGGTAGGCCTCCATCTCCTCGGGCGTGGGTGCGAGGCCGAGCTCGGCGGCGCCCCGGAGAAGGGTCGACTGCCAGACGCCGGTGGGTGGGTCGGCGTTCGACAAGGGAATATCGCCTCAGGGCGCGTGGGGCAGAGGCGACGGCCTCACGCCTCGCCTCGCGGGATGATCACGACGGAGCGGTTAGGGTCTTCGCCTTCGCTGCGGGTGGTGACGCCGGGATCGTCGGCCAGCGCGAGGTGTACAATCCGCCGCTCGCGGGGGTCGAGCGCCTCGAGCGTTACCTCGCGTCCGCTGCGCTTCGCCCTGGCCGCGCCGCTGCTGGCCATCGACTGGAGGGTTCGCTCCCGGCGGCCGCGATAGCCCTCGGCGTCGAGGATGATGCGGCGTCGCTCCTCGAGGGGGTAAGAGCGGTTGGTCATCATGGCGACGAGCAACTGGAGGGCGGCCAGGGTCTGGCCGCGCTTGCCGATGACGAGGCCGGCGTTCGGGCAGTTGTAGATCTCGATGCAGACGCCTTCGGCGTCGTCCGAGGTGACGCGAGTTTCGCCGGGGATGTCCATGTAGGCCAGCATTTTGGTGAGAAGCTCGACCGCGCGCTGCGCCAGGACGCTAACGTCGCTGAGGCCCGGGCCGGTGAGGCCTGGGCTGACGTCGGGACCCGCGTCAGATTGCGCGTCAGCGCCCGCGGCCGGGACCGCGTCAGGGGCCGCGTCGGCACTCACGGTGGTGACGCGGACGCGCGCCTCGGTGGTGCCGAGAATGCCGAGGAGGCCGCGGGATTCCTTGGCCAGCACGTCCACTTCGACTTCCTCGCGAGAAACGCCGAGGGCTTTCAGCGCGACCTCTACTGCTTCGTCAACCGTGCGTCCAGACTGTTCGATCGATGGCATTGGTACCGCCTCCACAGATCCCCATCCCCCCCCAGCAACCGTGCGTCGAGCTACCGTCGCTTTTTCTTCTTCTTGCGGGGCTTACCTCCCTGCGAAAGCTTCTCCATCGCCTTCGGCGGAGGTCCGGCCGAGGCCGTGGGAGGCTCCGGTGCGCCAGCCGGCGCCGGCGGCTGGCCGCCGGGCGTCGTGGCCTCGCGCTGAGCGCGCAGGATGTAGTACTGGTGCCCCGTCATGAGCAGGTTCTGAAGGAACCAGTAAAGGATGAAGGCCGCCGGCAGGTCCTTCAGGATTACCACGAGCAGCACCGGCATCATGAAGGCCATGAGCTTCTGCTGCTGCTGCTGCTCCGGAGTAGCGGTGGGCGTGCTCATGAGCTTCTGCGAGAAAAACATGCTGACGCCGTAGAGCAGGAGCAGGGGGCCGGGCCAGAGCATGCCGCTGATGGGTATCACATCCGGGTTGGCGAGGCTGTGCAGGTAGAGGAAGGGCACGCCCTCGAAGCGGAAGATGAAGTAGCGAATCCCGTAGTAGACCCAGATCAGGACCGGCATCTGGACGAGCATGGGCAGACAGCTCGAGGCGGGATTGACTTTGTGCTGCTTGAAGAGGTCCATCTGCGCCCGGGCGATCTGCTGCTTGTCGTCCTTGTACTTTTCCTGAAGCTTCTTGATCTCGGGCTGAAGCGCCTGCATGGCCCGCATGCTGCGGAACTGGGCGGCCGAGAGCGGGGTGGTGATGAGCTTCGCCAGCACGGCGAGCAAGATGATGGCCAGCACGTAGCTGCTATCTTTGTCGGCGCCGCCGCACATGCGGACGAAGTATTCGAAGATGCGGTAGATGAGGCGTTCGCGGTGGTAGGCGTCGAGGCGCTGGTGGGCTTCGTGG
>CAZWRO010000034.1:2735-6126 GCA_964635365.1 uncultured bacterium
CCGAAACAGCCGGCGAGCAGCGGGAGCGTGAGGAGCAGGGCCAGGAGCAGAAGGAGGGGTCTCCTCATGGGCTCTTCTCGGTCTCGTCTTCGTTGGCCCAGGGCCCGGGGTCGTAGCCGCCGGGAGAGAAGGGGTTGCAGCGGAGCAGGCGCCAGGCGGCGTGGAGGCCGCCTCGGAGCAGGCCCCGGGCGGCGATGGCGCGAGCCGCATATTCGGAGCAGGTGGGGTAGTAGCGGCAGGTGGGCGGCTTGAAGCGGCTCAGCCAGCGCTGGTAGAAGCGCACCAGAACCAGGCCGGCGCGCGCCGGCCAGTCCACCCGACTCTGCTTGTGGATTAGCTGCTTCATGCGGAGGTGAGGGCCTCTTCTGAGAGCACTCCGGCCCGGTGGAGCAGATCGGACACCAGGGCGGTCCGCCTGGGCGCCGGCAAGGCGAGGATCTGCTGCCGGGCGATGAAGACCAGGTCCCACGGCCCTCTGGAATCGCTCAGCAGGGGGCGGCTGGTCTCCCGCAGGAGCCGCTTGGCGCGATTACGGGCCACTGCGTTGGGGAAGCGACGGCCGGCCACCAGGGCGATCCGACAGGCGTCTGGCGGGGAATCGTCCGTTGCGCGACGAAGGGCGTGGAGGACGACTCCAGAGGAGTGAACTCGTCGGCCTTCCCGCAGCGCTCTCTGGATGTCGTTTTTCCGACGGAGGCGGTCCACCCAGCGCGGCCTATCTGGAGGGTCCGACGGCCAGGCGGATACGGCCCTTGGCGCGTCGGCGTTGAAGGATATTGCGGCCGGCCCTGGTCCGCATACGCGCGCGGAAGCCGTGCGTGCGCAGGCGTCGTCGCCTGTGGGGTTGATAGGTTCGCTTCACAGGGCCCTCCCGGGATATCTTTGTGGTTGTCTATGAAGACGTCTTTGTTGTGTGCGAAGACGTCTTGACGAAGATGTCTTGATGGTCGTCCATAGTCAATTAGGCCCGGCCACCCGGGCCGGGTCGATAGTCAAGCAGGAAGTATAGCATACTCGTCGCGGCGTCGCAAGTGGATAGCGGCCTCTGGATTATTAGTCCTCTGTTTAGAATACGAGCTACCGTTTAGTCTGCGATTGAAATTATCTCTTGCCATAGGTGAGGTCGTGTGCTATACTCCGCGCCGTTGGACTTGGGTTATGAGTAGAGGGTAGCCGTTCAGGGCGGCAGCGAATCTAGAGTTATCCACAGTTGTTGATAAGGTTGTGGATTGACGCGTGGGCGAAGCGTCTTGTTCGGTATGGCGCGGACTCCTTCGCTGGGTCGTCGAGCAGGGCGAGGGCCCAATAAGAACAGCGACAGAACCAGCTATTATTGCATCATCGCAGCCCGCATTAGAGCTCGCATTCATCCCAGCCTGGTCAATCTACACCTCCCCGAAGTGGGGGTTGCCTCCTCCGGCCCAGTCGCGATGCGACTGGGCTTCCTGGTCCAACTGCGGTGGTTGGGTTCGCCGCTGGCGATGCGCCAGAGGTGGTGTCGCAGCAATCAGTTACAGTCTCTGGACCAAGGGGAAACGGATGACAGAGTCGCAGCCGTCGGCGCAGGAGGTGTGGACTCAAGTCTTGGGGATCTTGGGTAAGAAGGCCACCCGCCCCACCTTCGAGAGCTCCATCAAGCAGGTTGAGCCAACTTCGGTTTCGGACAACTGTCTAGAGCTGGCGGTAGGAACTGAGTTCGCGCGCGACTGGCTTAAGAAGCGGGGGGTGAAGCCGATCGAAACGGCCCTGGAGCAGGTGATGGGCCGCCCCTTCGCGGTACGCTTCGAGCTGGCGCAGATGGCCCTCGACCTGAAGCAGCAACCCTCCGCCAGGCGCCAGATTCCGGCCAGGCCGCGGCGGAGGCAGGAGGCGGCGGAGGAGCTGTCCAGCACGCCGTTCAACCCGAAGTACACCTTCGACAACTTCGTTGTGGGCAAGAGCAATCGCCTGGCCGAGGCCGCCGCGCGCACCGTGGCGGACAACCCCGGGAAGTCTTACAACCCGCTCTTCCTCTACGGGGGAGTGGGGTTGGGGAAGACGCACCTGATGCAGGCGATCGGGCACGCGGTTAGGGCCGAGCGGTCGGATCTTCGGACCGAGTACGTGTCCGGGGACACCTTCACGTTTCACGTAGTCTCTTCCATCCGGGATGATCGGTTCGGCGCCTTCCGGCAGAAATACCGCAACGTCGACGTGTGGCTGGTGGACGACATCCAGTTCATCGCGGCGAAGGAACGAACGGAGTCGGAGTTCTTCCAGGTCTTCAACACGCTTTACGAAACCGGCCGGCAGGTGGTGATCACCAGCGACCGCCCCCCAAAGGACCTCCAGTTGATGGATGACCGCCTGCGCTCGCGTTTCGAGTGGGGCCTGGTGGCGGACTTGAAGCCGCCCGACCTGGAGACGCGCATGGTGATTCTGGAGCGCAAGGCGGCGGCCGAGGGTGTGACGGTGCCGGAGGAGGTCCTCCACTACATCGCGCACGTGATGAAGTCGAACATCCGCGTGCTGGAGGGGGCGCTGATCACGGTCCTGGCGGCGGCCTCGTTGATGGAGCAGGACATCACGCTCTCGCTGGCGGCCGAGCAGCTGCGGGCCCATTCCATGGAGACCGACCAGCAGCCCCTGAGCATCTCGCGGATCCAGCAACTCGTGGCCGAGCACTTCCATCTATCGGTGCCGGAGCTCATCGCGCGAACGCGCACCCGCGATGTCGTGCACGCGCGGCAGATCGCGATGTACCTTTGCCGAGACCTGCTGAAGTCATCCTATCCGAGCATCGCCCGCTCTTTTGGGGGCAAAGATCACTCCACTGTAATTCACGCCTGCGGTAAGATTCGGGATCAGATGAACGACGGGGCGATGCGCGCGTTGGTGAACCAGCTTTCCGCGCGCCTCCAAACCGAGCTGTAGATATCCTGGTGGTAAGGTTGTGGACAGCCCGGCGGCCCGGGCAACGATTGCCCAGGCTCAGGAGAACAGCCACAAACTCACAGGCGTCCCCAGCCTTGGATGAGCCAAGCGTGGATTACGAGGGCGGGTAATTGCTGGAAACCCCGCGCTTATCCCCAGGCCCACAACCATTAGTATTATTATAAACTTCTTTTAGATATAACTAGGGGAGAGAAACGACCCCGCGAATTCCACCGCCCATAGTGGCCGAATTGCATCACTACTCAGAAGAGGGTGTGGTCGGACGCTTACAGAAATGGTATGCGGCTTTCGCAATTGCTCTTCGATAGGGGGAAGAGTCTGTGAAGATCACCTGTAATCGACGAGTGCTGCATGAGGCACTGCAACACGTAGGTCGAGTGGTTTCCGGACGAACCACGCTGCCGATCCTCAGCAACATCCTGCTGGAAGCAAAGGGTGGGAGGCTGCGGCTAGCCGC
>CAZWRO010000034.1:6226-14113 GCA_964635365.1 uncultured bacterium
GGTGTCTCAGGAGGGGATGCGCGATCTGATTCGCACGACTATCTTCGCCGCCTCTTCGGATGAGACGCGGGCCATCCTGACAGGAGTGTTGCTGCTGCGCGAGGGCGGGGCGGTGAAGATGGTGGCGACGGACAGCTATCGCCTGGCCATGAAGACGGCGCCGGAGGATCAGGTGGAGGGGGGCGAGGGAGAGAAGTGGAGCACCATCGTGCCGGCGCGGGCGCTGCAAGAGCTCAACCGGATGCTCGACCCGGCGGCCAAGAAGACCCCGGTGAAGGTGCGGGCGAGCGAGCAGCAGATCCTGTTTGAGGTCGGGCCCTACACGCTGGTGTCGCGGCTGATCGAAGGGCAGTTCCCGAACTACGAGCGGGTGATTCCGGCGGAGCCGGAGCGATCGATCGTGGTGAAGCGCGCGGACTTGTTGGGGGCCATCAAGCGAGCGGCGATCGTGGCCCGGGCGGAGGCCAGCAAGCTGGTATTCCGCACCAGCGAGGGGAGTTTGACGATCAGCGCGGAGAGTGGAGATGTGGGCCGGGCGCACGAAGAGTTGCCGGCGACGACGGAGGGCGAGGAGATCGAGATCGCCTTCAACGCCGAGTATCTGATGGATGTGCTGAGCGTGATGGAGTCGGAAGCTGTCATCTGGCAGTTGACGGGGGCGTTGAGTTCGGGCCTGCTGAAGGGCTCCGACGACCCGGACTATCTCTACGTTGTGATGCCGATGCAGCTGTAGGCGGTCGGACCGGCCCTCGGCGCCGGGTGGTGGGGAAAGCGCGAAGAAGGCGGGGCCGGCCAGGGTGGCTGCGCCCCGTTCCTCGAGGGACAGCCGCAAGCCATGTATCTGCGCCAACTGGAGCTGCGCGATTTCCGCAACTACGAACGGCTCTCGCTTCCGCAGGAGGCGGGGTTGGTGGTCTTCCACGGGCCCAACGGGGCGGGCAAGAGCAATCTCCTGGAGGCGATCTGCGTAGCCACCTCCGGCCAGTCTCCGCGCACGCGAGCCACCGAGGAGCTGGTGCGCGCGGGCTGCGACCACGGGTTCCTGAGCGGCGCCTTCGTGGGGAGGGAGAGGGAGGTGAGCCTGGAGGTGGGGTTGGCGCGGGCGGGCCCGCGCCAGATCAAGATCAACGGGGTGGTGAAGCGCTGGTCGGACCTGATAGGCCTCGCCCCGGTAGTGTACTTCTCCGCCGAGGATATGGCCGCGGTGAAGGGGGATCCGGGGGCGCGCAGGCAGTTGCTGGACCGAGATCTGTCGGCGGTGAGTCGGTCCTATTACTTCCACCTCTTTCGCTACCGGAAGGCGCTTCACCAACGCAACCGGTTGCTCAAAGAGCTGCGCGCGGGGAGGGGCCGGCCGGAGGAGTTGGGGCCTTGGGACCGGGCGGCCGCCCGCTATGGGGCGCGCTTGATGTTGGAGCGCAGTCAGTTCATAGCCCAGCTCGCGCCGGAGTGTCGGGCCGCCCACATTCAGCTTTCGGGGGGTGAGCGACCGTTCGTGATAGAGTATCGGCCCTCCGTTGCTCTGCCTAATGGACAAAACGCGGCCGCCGACGGAAAGGAAGCGACCGAGTTGGTGGAAGACATTGCCAGTGCGCTGGCGGCGGCGCTGCAGGAAGAGCGTGGGACGGATATCGCTCGGGGAACCACGGGGAGCGGGCCGCACCGAGATGATCTGGCGTTGCTGCTGGCCGGTCGCCCGGCGAGGGTCTTTGGGTCTCAGGGCGAACAGCGCAGTTGTGCGGTGGCGATGCGCCTGGGTCTGGCCGCGGTGGTGCATCGCGCGACCGAGGAGCGGCCGCTGCTGCTGTTGGACGATGTGCTGTCTGAGCTGGACGCGCGCTACCGAGCCGGTGTCTTTGCGGCGAGCCGGGGGGCGGAGCAGATAATCATCACGTGCTGCGACATTGAAGATATCCCGGCCGAAGTGCGGGAGTCGGGCGCGGTGTTCGAGGTAGGCGATGGGTGCATCCGATGAGCAAAGGAAGGCCCCGCGCGGGGAGGCGCCGCTGAGCCAGTTGCTGGACGGGGTGCTCGCGAATCTGGATTTGAAGTCGCGGTTTCGCGAGCATCTCGCCGTGATCGGCTGGCCGCAGATCGTGGGGAGGGTGGTGGCGGCGCACGCGCGGGCGGAGGCGGTGCGGGACGGGGTGCTGCTGGTGGCGACCGATACGCCGGCCTGGGCGCAGGAGCTGCACATGCGGCGGAAGGACTTGCTCGGACAGGTGGTCGCGCACGTGGGAGAAGGGGCGATACGCGACATTCACTTCCGCTCCGGATTGCGGCCCCGCAAGGGCAAGCGGGCCCGGCCGCGCCTCCGGCCGGCGGAGCTGAAGCTCTCGGGGCGGCAGGAGCGGCAGATCAAGGAGTCGGCGGCGCATATCGAAGACCCGGACCTTCAGGCGCGCGCGGAGCGGGCCTTCTCGTCGCTGCCGCGGCTGGCGCAATGGCGGAAGCGGACCGGATGGCGGCGTTGCGCGCGCTGCGGCAACTGGCAGCGAGTGGGGCGGCGGTGGTGCGCTTCCTGCACGCATGGACGGGGACGACGCCGGAGGAAGTGGGGGCGATGATGGCCGGGGGCAATGGGGGGAGATAGTGCCGGAGCGTAAGCGGATCTTAATGTTGTCGTGGGAGTTTCCGCCCCGCATCGTGGGCGGGATTGCCCGACACGTGGACGAGCTCTCCCAGGCCCTGGCGCGGGCCGGGGCGGCGGTCGACGTGGTGACCGCGCACCACCCGGGCGCGCCCGCGGAGGAGCTGATACCGGCCGGGGAGGGTCGGGTGCGGGTGTTGCGCGCGGGGCCGGCGCCGATCAACCCGCTGGACTTCGTGTGCGACATCCACCAGCTCGACTTCGCGCTGCTGGAGCGGCTGCTGGCGGAGGGAGAGAGGAACTACGACCTCATCCACGCCCACGATTGGCTGGTGGCGTTTGCCGCGCGCACGCTGAAGCACGGGCTGGGCGTGCCCCTGGTGGCGACGATCCATGCCACGGAGGCGGGGCGCAATCGCGGCCTTCGCAATCCCATCCAGCACTACATCCACTCCGTCGAGTGGTTGCTGACCTATGACGCGAGGCGGGTGATCTGCTGCTCGCAGGCCATGGCGCACGAGGTCGAGAAGTCGCTGCGGGTCCCCGCCGACAAGCTCCGCGTGCTGCCCAATGGGGTGGACCCGGAACGCGTGAGCTGCGCCGACTCGCGGGCCGAGCTGGAGGCTTTCCGCCGGCGGTGGGCGGAAGCGGGAGAGCGCGTAATTTTCTTCGTGGGTAGGTTGGCGCTGGAGAAGGGCGTGGAGGTGCTGATCGACGCCCTGCCGGAGGTGTTGGCGGCCCACCCCGAGGCCAAGCTCGTGGTGGCGGGCGGCGGGTGGCATGGGCATCTGCGGGACCGGGCGGCGGCGAAGGGCGTGGGGCACAAGGTGGCGTTCACGGGGTTCCTTCCCGAGGAGGATTTGCCGCGGATGTACGCCATTGCGGAGGCGGCCGTCTTCCCCAGCCTCTACGAGCCGTTCGGAATCGTGGCGCTGGAGGCGATGGCGGCCGGCGTGCCGGTGGTCACCTCGGATATCGGTGGGTTCCGGGAGGTGGTGCGGCACGAGCGCACGGGGATTCACACCTGGGCGAACAACGCGGGTTCGCTGGCCTGGGGGATAAACCGGGTGCTCTCCGACCCGAAGCTGGCGGCGCGGCTGCGGAGAGCGGGGCGGCGGGAGGTGCGTCAGCGCTATGGGTGGGACAGCATCGCCGAGCGGACGCGGGAAGTATACGAGGAGGGGCTGGCCGACGCCACGCAGGCCTCGGCGCGGCCGGCGGCGGAGCCCGGGGTGAGGCCGCGCTACCTGGCGGCGGGCGCGGAGTACAGCAGAAGCTAAAGGGGAGTTAGGGATGATCCAAGCTGTCATCATGGCCGGGGGGGAGGGGGCGCGACTGCGACCCCTTACCTGCGATCTGCCGAAGCCGATGGCTCCGGTGGCGAACCGACCCATCATGGGCCACATCGTGAACCTCTTGCGGCGACAGGGGGTGTCCGAGGCGTTCGTCACCCTGCACTACCTGGCCGACGAGGTGGAGAGCTACTTCGGAGACGGGTCCGATTTCGGGCTGAAGCTGGACTACTCGGTGGAGGACGTTCCGCTGGGGACGGCCGGGAGCGTTGGCCGGCTGGGGGATCGGCTGAACCGGACCTTCGTCATCATCAGTGGGGATGCGCTGACGGACTTCGACTTGCGGCCGGCGATAGAGTTCCACCAGCAGCGGGCGGCGATGGCGACGCTGGTGCTGACGCGCGTTGCGGACCCCTTGGAGTACGGGGTGGTGATCGTCGACGAAGAGGGGACGGTGGAGCGGTTCCTGGAGAAGCCGAGCCCGGGCGAGGTGTTCTCGGATACGGTCAACACCGGCATCTACATCCTGGAGCCGGAGGTGCTTCAACGGGTGCCGGCGGGACGCCAGTTCGACTTCAGCAAAGACCTCTATCCCACGCTGCTGGCCGAAGGGCAGCTCTTGTGTGGCTATGTGGCCGAAGGTTACTGGACCGATATCGGCACCCTCGAACAGTATCGGATGGCGAGTGAAGATTGCCTGCGGGGCGCGGTGTCGGTGGAGATGCCGGGAGAGCAGACGGCGGAGGGCGTGTGGATGGGGGAGAACACGCGCCTCCACCCCAGCGCGCGCATCGAGCCGCCGGTGCTTATCGGGCGTGGGTGTGGCCTCGGCCCCGGTGTGCACGTCGGTCCGTTCTCGATCATTGGGGACAACTGCTTGCTGGAGGCGGGGGCGGACGTGCAGCACTCGGTGATATGGAGCGGGACCTATCTGGGGGAAGGCAGCCGGGTGAACAGCGGCATCGTCTGCCGAAACGTGGTGGCGAAGCGGCATGTCACCATCAGCGAGGGGGCGGTGGTGGGCGACCGCTGCCAGCTCGATGAGGGCACGGCGGTGATGCCGCACATTCGGATCTGGCCGAACAAGGTCACGGAGCGCGGGTCGAAGGTGACCATGAGCCTGATCTGGGGGACCAAGTGGCCGGGCACGCTGTTCGGGGCGAGCGGGGTGACGGGCCTGGCTAACATCGAGATCACGCCGGAGTACGCGGCGCGGCTCGCGGCGGCCTTCGGGGTCTACCTGGAGCCGGGCGCGCAGGTGATAACGAGCCGGGACTCGCACTCCGTGTCGAGGATGATCAAGCGAGCGATGATCGCGGGCCTGATGTCGGTGGGGGCGAACGTGTTGGATCTGCGCGTGATGCCGGGCGCGGTGGCGCGGCACATGGCGCATATCTCGGGGGCGGCCGGCGGGGTGCACGTGGCGGTTTCTCCCGCCGATCCCACGCAGACGCTGATCGAGTTCTTCGACGGCACCGGGAAGAACCTGGATCGGCCCGCGGACCGGAAGATCGAGAGCATCTTCTTCCGGGAGGACTTCCGCCGGGTGCCCCGCGACGCGGTGGGCAACCTGGAGTTCCTGGGCCGCACGATGGAGTACTACACGGAGGGGTTCCTCAATTTCGTGGACGCCGAGGCCATCCGCCGGTGGGGGCCGAAGCTGGTGATCGACTACGCCCACGGCCCTCTCTGCCTGCTGATGCCCCTGGTGTTGGGGCGGCTGGGGTGTGAATCCACCGCGCTCAACGCCTTCGTGGACCCCACGCGCTCGCAGGCTACGTGGGCCGAACGCCAGCAGAGCGTGACCGGCCTGTGCGACGTGCTGCGCGCGCTGCGGGCCGACTTGGGCGTGCTGATGGGCAGCCATGGCGAGCGGTTTGCGCTCATCGACGACGAGGGCGCGGCGCTGGTGGGAGACGACCTGCTGCTGGCGTTCATGGATCTGGTGCTGCAAGCGGGCGGCACGGAGGGCCGGGTCGCGGTGCCGTTCAGCGCGACGGCCGGCGCCGAGGAGATCTGCGCGCGGCACGGGGCGACTTGTGTCCGCACGAAGGCCGATGCGCGCTCGTTGATGGAGCGGGCGGGCAGCGACTCCGACCTGATGTTCGCGGGGGACTCGGAGGGCGGCTTCATCTTCCCGCGTTTCCTGCCGGCCTTCGACGCCATGCTGGCGCTGGGGAAGTTGCTGGAGCTGTTGGCTACCAGCGAGACGAAGCTTAGCGCGGTGCGATCTCGGCTGCCGCAGTACCACCGGGCGGAGGCGCATGTCGAGTGCCCGTGGGAGCAGAAGGGCATGGTGATGAGGCGGCTCCACGAGGACACGCAGGGGCTGGAAGTGGAGCACCTGGACGGGATCAAGATCTTGCTCGACGGAGAGTGGGTGCTGGTGCTTCCCGATGTGTCGGCCCCCCGCTTCCACGTGCGGGCCGAGAGCGGCGAGGCGGCCCGCGCCGAAGCGCTGGTGGACAAGTACGCGGCCCGCATCCGTGAGCTCCAGGAGGAGCTCTAGGCGCGGCCGCAGCCGCCGAATGAGGACGGCCGCGATGGATGTCGGCGCGGCCAGGGCCAAGAGGTGATAGACGTGGCAACCGCATTCACGGGTCCGGTCGAACGCATCGACGAGTATCGCTGGCGCATCCCCCGCAAGTACAAGTCGGAGATGAGGACGGAGGGGGTGGTGTACGCCTCGGCGGAGATGATGCGGGCGATCAAGGCGGACAATTCCATGGAGCAGGTGGCCAACGTCGCCTGCCTGCCGGGTATCGTCGGCCCCTCGCTGGCGATGCCGGACATCCACTATGGATACGGCTTCCCCATCGGCGGGGTGGCCGCCACCGATGTGAAGGAGGGCGTGGTGTCGCCCGGGGGCGTCGGGTACGACATCAACTGCGGGGTGCGGCTGCTGCGAACCGACCTCACGCGGGAAGAGGTGGAGCCGCGCATCGAGGACATCGTCAATCAGATCTTCACGGAGGTGCCCTCCGGGGTCGGCAGCAAGGGGAAAGTGAGGATCGGCGCGCAGGAGCTGCGCCGGGTGCTGGTGCGCGGGTCGGAATGGGCGGTGTCGCAGGGCCTGGGCTGGCCGGAGGACCCGGATCACCTCGAGGACCGGGGGCGGATAGAGGGGGCCGATCCCGACGCGCTCTCCTCCCGCGCGATGGAGCGGGGCCGCCCGCAGCTCGGCACTTTGGGCGCCGGAAACCATTTCCTGGAAGTGCAGGTGGTGGACGAGATCTTCGATCAGGAGGTGGCGGGGGCGCTGGGCCTGTCCGAGCCGGGGCAGATCACCGTGATGATCCACACCGGGTCCCGCGGCCTGGGCTATCAGGTGTGCGACGACTCTCTCAAAGAGATGCAGGGCGCGGTGCGAAAGTACCGCATCGAGCTTCCCGACAAGCAGCTCGCCTGCGCGCCGGTGGAGTCGCCGGAGGGGCGGCGATATCTCGCCGGGATGGCGGCGGCGGCGAACTACGCCTGGGCGAATCGACAGTGCATCACCCACTGGACGCGCGAGGCCTTCGAGCGGGTGTTCGGGAGCAGCGCGCGCGAGCTGGGCCTGCACATCATCTACGATGTGGCGCACAACGTGGCCAAGCTGGAGGAGCACCAGGTGGGCGGCGTTCGCAAGCAGCTCTGCGTGCACCGCAAGGGGGCGACGCGCGCCTTCGGCCCAGGCCGGCCGGAGCTGGCTCCGCTCCACCGGAAGATCGGGCAGCCGGTGATCGTGCCGGGCAGCATGGGGACGGCCTCCTATCTGTGTGTGGGCACCGAGCGGGCGATGCAGGAGACGTGGGGTTCGACCTGCCACGGGGCGGGGAGGAGGTTGAGCCGGCACGCGGCGATCCGCCAGGCGAAGGGGCGCGACATCTCCCGCGAGCTGGAGAGCAAGGGCGTCTACGTGCGGGCGGCGAGCCGCCAGATCCTGGCGGAGGAGATGCCGGAGGCCTATAAGGACGTGGACGAGGTGGTGAAGACCTGCGACGGGGCCGGAATCTCCAAGCTGGT
>CAZWRO010000035.1:0-11624 GCA_964635365.1 uncultured bacterium
CGCTACAACTTCTTCAATGTACATATCATGCTCCTCCGGGGTAGTCCAAAAGGTTCGCCCCGCCGGCGGGCGACTCGGGTTAGTTGTTACGCCGGGGGGCCGCGGCTCACCTGCTGAAGTTGCGCGGAGGGATAGGCGGGGGGAGCGACGGAGGGAAAAGGTGTGCCATTGGGGTGAGGAGGGGTCGCTTTCGGCCGACTGCGTGGGGGTGTGAGTGGGAAGTGGGTTCGTGATTGCCGAGGGGGAGTTCCGGGAGGCGAGGGTGGGGCGCGTTGACATGGGGTTGGGGTGACGCTATAATGGCGCAGAGCGAAGCGGCCCAGCCCCATCTGGGCGGGCAGTGGCTTCGGAAACTTTTTGCGCGCCCCCGGCGCGCAGGTCGCGAAAGGCTTTCCCTATGCAGGCCCGGATCCGCTGGTGGCTGTTCGGCATAATCGCGCTGGTGGTGGTGTCATTGGTGGGGGTTTTGGAGCCGGTGAAGCTGCGTGAGCGGACGGACCCGAACACGGGTGATACGGTGCCGCCTTTGAAGCAGATCGGCCCTCTGCGGTTCTACAGGCCGCATATCGGTCTGAAGCTGGGGCTGGATTTGCGAGGCGGGAGCCATCTGGTGCTTCAGGCGCTGCCGGAGGGGCTTTACGAGTTCACGATACCGGAGCTTGCGGAGTCGCTGACGGAGGAGCGACGGGCGGAGCTATATGGGGAGATTGTGAGCCTGCTGCCGCGGGAGACGATTGGGACGGAGAAGCGGAATGTGGAGATCCGGGATCAGCGAGTGGTGGTGCGGACACGGGTGACGGATGAGGCGGATATGGTGCGGCAGGGGGAGGTGATGGAGGGGCTGCTGGCGGAGGGGTTCCCCGGGCTGGAGAAGACGGTGGCGGAGTTTCAGCCGATTACACGGGACAGCTTGGTCAGCATCGAGCGCATTATCGAGAACCGGGTGAACCCGTATGGAGTGACGGAGCCGATTATTCAGCGACAGCCGCCGGACCGGATTGTCGTGGAGCTGCCCGGGATGAGGGACCCGGAGCAGGCGAAGAACATGATTCGCCAGACGGCGGTGCTGGAGTGGAGGCATGTTCCCCGCAAGTACGCTTTTGGGGAGCGGGGGCCGGAGGTGTCGACGGTGGACGACCGGGAGGTGTTCACGTTCGTGGACCCGGCGGGGAATGAGGTGCCGACGTCAGACGTGATCGACGAGTCGCCGGTGATCGTGACAGGCCGGGATTTGAAGCCGGAGTCGTCTCGGGTGATTTCGATGCCGGGGCAGCCGACGGCGGTGAGCTTCGATCTGCCGGGGGAGGCTGGCGAGGTCTTCGAGGACTTCACGCGCGGCCACGTGAGACACTTCCTGGCGGTGGTGCTGGACGGGCAGATGATATCGTGCCCGGTGATCAAGTCGACGATCCCCGGCGGGGACGGCGTGATCAGTGGCGGATTCGACGACGTGAGCATGGGGGGTCTGGAGCGGGCGCGCGACTTGAGCATTCTGTTGAACGCGGGCGCGCTGCCGTTCGATTTGGAGTATGTGGAGGACCGGACGGTGAGCGCGCAACTGGGGCAGGATGCGCTGGTGAAGAGCCTATGGGCGGGGCTGATCGGGTTGGCGCTGGTGTTGGTGTTCATGGCGGCCTATTATCGGGTGCCGGGGCTGGTGGCGAATGTGGCGCTGGTGATGTTCCTGATTCTGCTGATGGGCATGATTAAGCTGGTGAATCAGCGGCTGACGCTGCCGGGAATCCTGGCGGTGATTCTGTCGATTGGAATGGCGGTGGATGCGAACATCATCATCTTCGAGCGGCTGAAGGAAGAAATTCGCACGGGGAAGACGATGCGCTCGGCGGTGGATGCGGCGTTCAAGCGGGCGTGGGCGGCGATCGTGGACTCCAATGTGTGCAGCATCGGAACGGGGATCGTGCTGTACGTGTTCGGGACGGGACCGATCAAGGGATTTGCGGTGGCGTTGATCATCGGCGTGGCGGTGAGTCTGTTCACGGCGGTGACGGTGTCGCGACTGTTGATGAATATGCTTGTGGGCACTCGATTGGCGCGGAATGTGTCTTTGTTCGGCGTGAGGCCGAGCGAGGTGGAAGGGGTCTGATGGGGGCTCAGCACAGCGCCGGCCTGGGAGAGAGACTGTGGTAGACCTATTTCGCGGACGCAAGTGGGATCTGGTAGGAAACCGAAATATTTGGTTTGCGATTTCGCTGCTGGTTATCCTGACGGGTCTGGTCTTCTGGCGGGTGCGGGGGCTGAACTACGGGATTGATTTCACCGGCGGCGGGCTGGTGGCGTATCAGTTTGCGGAGCCGATTGAGCCGGGCACGGAGACGGCGACGCTGGCGCGCGCGCGGGAGGCGCTGGAGACGGCGGAGGTGGACGGGCTGGTTCAGATCGCGGGGACGGCGACGGAGAAGAACCAACTGCTGGTGAGGACGCGGGTGGTGGCGGAGCCGGGGAGGAGCGCGGCGGATATCCTGGGTGAGCAACGGCGGAGCCTGCTGGAGTCGCTTTCGACGACGTTTGCCGGCATCGAGGAAGTAGAGAGCCAGTTGGTGACGCCGGTGGTCAGCCAGGAGCTGATCCGGAATGCGATCTACGCGGTGGCGTGGGGGTGTGTCTTCATCCTGCTGTGGATTCGGATACGGTACTTCGACTTCAAGTGGGCCGGGTCGGCGCTGGTGGCGTTAGCGCACGATGTGCTGGTGCTGGTCGGGGCTTTCGCGATCACGCAGAGGGAGATCAACAGCCCGTTCGTGGCGGCGGCGCTGACGGTGGTGGGGTATTCGGTGCACGATACGATCGTGCTCTTCGACCGGATTCGGGAGAACCTGCGTCTGCGGAAGGGCGATACGTTCGCGGAGACGGCGAATATCTCGCTGCTGGAGACGATGGCGCGCTCGGTGAATACGGTGCTGACGGTGCTGTTGGTGCTGATCGCGGTCTACTTGCTCGGCGGCGCTTCGCTGCGGGACTTCACCTTCGCGCTGATTGTGGGGATGATAGCCGGCGGATACTCCTCGATCTTCGTGGCCTGCCAGGTGCTGGTGGTGATGAAGAATCGGGAGGAGGCGACGCTGACACGGCAGCGGGCGGCGAAGGGTCAGACGGCGAGGCCGCGGGCGCGGGTGCGGCCGGCCGCACCGAGACCGGCTCCGGTGCGAAAGCCAGAGGCTGCGGAGTCGAGGGAGGCGGCCGCGGAGGAAGGCGAGGCCGCGGTGGCAGAGGCCGAGGCGGAGCGGCGACGGGGCAACGCGCCGCGGGCCGCGCGCAAGAAGCTGAGGGCGGGACGGAAACGAAAGAAACGGTTCTAAAAGCGGCGGTGCGCCCTTCAATTGCACTCAGGATAAACTGCAACACCGCCCTAAGAGGCCGAGTAGGGGTCGTCTGAGATGACGGGGGAACGGGCCGCCGCCGACGCGAAGCAGCGGGTGGCCACGATTTCGGTACTATCCAACCTTCTGCTGACTCTCTTGAAGCTGGCCGCGGGGGTGGTCACGCATTCGGTGAGCATCCTCGCGGAGGCGCTGCATTCCGGACTCGACCTGGCGGCCGCGATGATGGCCTTGCTGGCGGTTCGCAAGTCCCGTAAGCCGGCCGACGCCGACCACCATTTCGGGCACGGGAAGTTCGAGAGCATGTCGGGGCTGGCGGAGGGGGCGCTGATTCTGGTGGCGGTGGTGCTGATCTGGTGGAGCGCGGGGCAGCGCCTGCTGCAGGGGCACTCGGTGCTGCGGGAGCCGGTGCTGGGGATGGGGGTGATGGGGGTGTCGATGGTGGTGAACGTCTTCGTGTCCCGGATGCTGTTTCGGGTGGCGCGGCGGACGGACTCGGTGGCGCTGGAGGCGGACGCCTGGCATCTGAGGACGGATGTGTGGACGTCGGCGGGGGTATTGGGGGGGCTGGGGGCGATTGCGATTGCGACCCGGGCCGGCGTGAGTGAGGCCCACCTGATGGATCCACTGGTGGCGATGGCGGTGGGGGCGGTGATTGCGCGCACGGCGGTTGGTATCATGCGGCGGTCGTACGACCATTTGGTGGACCGGTCGCTGCCGCCCGAGGAGCTGGCGAAGATCGACGCGCTGCTGCGGGAACACTACCCGCAGTACTTGGAGTATCATCGGCTGCGGACGCGCAAGGCGGGGCCGCAGAGGTATGTGGACTTGCATTTGGTGGTGCCGGGCGAGCAGTCGGTGGCGCGGGCGCACGCGCTGTGTGACCATCTGGAGGCTGACCTGCAGGCCCTGCTGCCGCGAACGGAGGTGTTGATTCACGTGGAGCCCGACCGGGGCAATGGTTGAGGAGGGTGGGCGCAGTCTCACCGGCGCGCGCTGGAGGGTGGAGTCTGTCGATGAGGCGGCGGTCGCGCGTCTGTCGGAGGAGCTGAAGCTGGGCCGGGTGGCGGCGCACGTGCTGGTGGCCCGCGGCCTGGCGGAGGTGGGGGCGGCGCGGCACTTTTTGGCGCATGACCTCGATGACCTGCTGGACCCCGGTGAGATGCGAGACATGGATCGCGCGACGGCCCTGGTGTTGGGGGCGGTGGAGGAGGGCGCGCCGATTCGGATTTACGGGGACTTCGATGTGGATGGGGTGTCCGCGACGACGTTGATGGTGCGGGCGCTGAGCGGGCTGGGAGCAAAGGTGGATTGGTATATCCCCCATAGGGTGGAGGAGGGGTACGGGGTGAATGAGGAGGCGGTGCGGGAGGCGGCGGCGGAGGGGATCAAGCTGCTGATTACGGTGGACTGTGGGACGACGGCGGTGGAGGAGGTGGCGCTGGCGCGGGAGCTGGGGATGGAGGTGGTGGTGACGGATCATCACCGGCCGGGGGATAGGCTTCCGGAGGCGCCGGTGCTGAATCCGTGGCGCGAGGACTGCGGGTATCCGTTCAAGGATCTGGCGGGGGTGGGGGTGGCCTTCAAGCTGGTGACGTCGCTGGCGCGCGCGCGCGGTCTGCCGGAGGGAAGCGAGCTGCGCTTCCTGGACCTGGTGTGCTTGGGGACGGTGGCGGACGTGGTTCCGCTGCTGGGGGAAAATCGGCTGTTCGTACACCACGGGATGCAGCGGATGGCTACCTCTAAGAAGCTGGGGCTGGTGGCGTTGATGGAGGCGGCCGGCGTGGGGGGAAAGGTGGGGACGCGGGAGGTGGCTTTTGGGCTGGCGCCGAGGATCAATGCGGCGGGGCGGATGGAGCACGCGGAGGCGGCGGTGAGGCTGCTGCTGACGAAGGACGCGGGGGAGGCCAGGAAGTTGGCGCAGGAGCTGTCGGTGCAGAACGAGAGGCGGCGAGAGGAGGAGCGGCAGACGCTGGCGGAGGCGGAGGCGCGGGTGGAGGAGGGGGTGGATCTGAGCCGCGAGAAGGTGCTGGTGCTGGAATCCGAAAGCTGGCATCCGGGGGTGATTGGGATTGTGGCCTCCAGGCTGGTGGAGCGATATCACCGGCCCGTGCTACTGATCGCGGTGCAGGAGGGCGCGGGGAAGGGCTCCGGGCGCAGCATCCGAGCGTTCAATCTGTGGGAGGGTCTGCGGGAGTGCGCGGCGCTGCTGACGCGGTATGGGGGCCACCGCTACGCGGCCGGTTTTGGGGTAGAGGTGGAACAGATTGGGAGGCTGCGGGAACGAATCAATGAGGTGGCGGATTCGCAGCTCACCGCGGCCGATCTGGTGCGGGAGGTGGAGGTGGCGGGAGAGGCGGAGCTCTCGGAGCTGTCGTGGGAGGCGGTGAGCGAGCTGAATGCGCTGGCGCCGTTCGGGCTGGGGAATGCGACGCCGGTGCTGGCGACGCGGGGAGTGCGCGTGGCGACGGCGGCGAAGGTGGGAGATGGTTCGCATCTGTCGATGAAGGTGGGAGATGGGGCGGGGCGGGTGACGGGGGCGATCTGGTTTGGGCAGGGGGCGCAGATGGAGGAGCTGCCGAGCGGGGCGACGGTGGACGTGTGCTACCGGCCGAGGTTGGATGACTGGAATGGGCAGAGGCGAGTGCGCTTGCACATCGAGGACGTAAGGGTGCGGTAGCCCTGCTACCGCCGTAAGGGTACACGAGGGCAGATAGGCGATGTCAGAAGTGGCGAGAGAAAAGCGCGCGGTGGGGCTGGTCGGGCTGATCGAAAGGGTCCGGCGGTACAACGCGCAGGTGGACGGCGAGCTGCTGACGCGGGCCTATGAATTCGCCTCGGAGGCGCACAAGGGTCAGAAGCGATTGACGGGCGATGACTATATGAGTCATCCGCTGGCGGTGGCGGAGCTGCTGAGCGAGCTGGAGCTCGACGAGGCGACGCTGGCGGCGGCGCTGCTTCACGATGTGGTGGAGGACACGGGGCACGATCTCGCCGAGGTGAAGGATAGGTTCGGGGAGGAGATCGCGTCGCTGGTGGATGGGGTGACGAAGCTGCGGCGGATTCAGTTCGACACGGGGCGAGAGCACCAGGCGGAGAACCTGCGGCGGATGCTGCTGGCGATGGCGAAGGATCTGCGGGTGATCCTGATCAAGCTGGCGGACCGGCTGCACAATATGAGGACACTGCGGGCGCTGCCGAAGGACCGACGGCTGGAGGTGGCGCAGGAGACGCTGCAAATCTTGGCGCCGATCGCGCACCGGCTGGGAATATGGCGGTTCAAGTGGGAGCTGGAGGATCTGGCGCTGCGTCACCTGGAGCCGAAGAAGTACCACGAGATCGTCAAGTCGGTGGCGCGGAGCCGAGAGGACCGGGTGAGGGTGCTCCGAGAGGCGGGCGAGCAACTGCGGGGACGGCTGAAGAAGATCGGGATCGAGGCGGAGATCGAGGGGAGGCCGAAGCATTTCTACAGCATCTATCAGAAGATGCAGGAGCAGTCGGTTGACTTCGATCACATCCATGATCTGGAAGCGATTCGGGTGATCGTGAATACGGAGACGGAGTGTTACACGGCGCTGGGGGTGGTGCACTCGTTGTGGCTGCCGCTGCCGGATATGTTCATGGATTATGTGGCGAAGCCGAAGTCGAACATGTACCAGTCGCTGCACACGAAGGTGATCGGGCCGCACGAGGGGCCGATGGAGGTGCAGATAAGGACGTGGGCGATGCACCGACGGGCGGAGTATGGGGTGGCTTCGCACTGGCAGTACAAGGAGGGGAGCCGCGGCGATCTGGAGGTGGAGGCGAAGTTCTCGTGGCTGCGGCAGTTGATCGATCTGGAGAGCGACCTGAGGGACCCGGGGGAGTGGTTGGAATCGCTGAAGCTGGATCTGTTCAAGGATCAGGTGTTTGTGTTTACGCCGAAGGGGGACGTGTTGGATCTGCCGGCCGGGTCTACGCCGGTGGACTTCGCCTATCGGGTGCATACGCAGGTGGGGCACAAGTGCACGGGGGCCAAGGTTAACGGGCAGATGGCGCCGCTCAACTATGTCTTCCGGAATGGGGATGTGGCCGAGATCATGACTTCGAATCGGCCGGGGACGCGGCCGAGCTTGGATTGGCTCTCGTTCGTGGCGACGTCGCAGGCGAGAAGCCGGATCAAGGCCTGGTATCGGCGGGCGCAGCGGGAGGAGAGCATCGTGCACGGCCACCAGCGCTTGCAGGAGGAGTGCGAGCGGCTGGGGATACCGGCGGCGGAGTGGCTGCACGAGAAGAAGCTGAAGGAGGTGGCCGCGAAGCTGAGCTGCAACACGCCGGAGGACATCTATGCGGCCGTTGGGTACGGGGACCTGGGGGCGGAGACGGTGCTGAAGAGGCTGCAGGGAGAGCCGCCGAAGCCGAAGGCGAGGAAGCGGCGAAGCCGAGCCGATCAGGGCCAGCTGAGGATGGCGATCAGCGCGGGGGGAGTGACGGATGTGCTGTTCCGGCTATCGCGGTGCTGCGCGCCGCTGCCGGGGGACTCAATTGTGGGGTTCATCACGCGGGGAAGAGGGGTGACGGTGCACCGTGCGGACTGCCCGAATCTGGCCCACTACTCGCGGCGCGAGGCGGAACGGATCATGCCGCTGGAATGGACGCTGAGCAAAGAGGCCTATTTCCCGGTGGTGATCCAGGTGGATGCGCTGGATCGGGTGGGGCTGCTGAGCGATATCACGGGGATCATCAGCGCGGCGCATACGAACATCATCGAGGCGCGGGCGCGAACCGGGGGGAAGCCGCGGATGGCGCGGTTTACCCTGACGCTGGAAGTGCAAGACCTGGAGCACTTGAAGGCGGTGATGGGCCGCGTTGGCGCGCTGAGCGACGTGCTGCGCGTCGACCGAGCGCGGCACGCGTAAACGAGGCGCGGCACGCCGCGCTCACCTGAAGCGTCGCCGCGACGATCGGCGGTGCTCTCCCGAACCAACTAGCCGGCGTGGTAGATAGTCGCGGCAGTTGGTGCTGGGAGAGAGTAGCGACGGGTGCTCCGCCTCGCGAAGATCGACTTCGCAACCAAGGTCGTCGCAGAGATGGTGGCTGCGATCGTAGTGGGAGCAGTCGATGCAACGGCGGAGGATGGTGTCGCACTTCAGGCACCGACTCTGGTTCTCGAGCCAGTTCTTCGTTCCGCAGTCAGGGCAGTTGATCTCCACCTTGGCCTGCCTCCCCTCTGCTGCAAAAGAGAGATGGACCGTCGAGTCTCAGGTGGGATAACAAAACGAGGACCACGAGTTGGAATACGGACTCCGCGTGGATTTCGCAAAGGCCGCCACGGAACCTCTGGCGACGCGGGGGAGCTTGTGCATTTCCCGCTACAAGGGCTAGGGGGCGCCCTGTAGGGAGAGGCGGCGGGTTTCGGCTGTCTCCCAGTGGCCGGCTCTCAGGTGTAGGCCCCAGAGCAGCTCGGGGAGAGTTGGGTCGGTGGGGTCTAGCTGCTGAGCGCGCTCGCCTTCGGCGATGGCCAGGTCCCAAAGCTCGGCCCTTTGCTCCAGTTCGGCCCGGCGCGCGTAGATGAGGCAGAGGGTGCGGTGGGCGCCGGGGCTGTCGGGCAGCCAGGCGGCGACGGCGGAGGCGAGGCTGGCGGCTTTGCGCAGGACGCTCGGGCGCGCCTCCCGACTGGCGGGGGTCTGCTCGAGGGAGAGGAGGTCGTCGAGGGTGAGGTAGGTCCGGGTGAGCGCGGCGCGGGCGACGGGGTCGCGGACCCCAATGCGGTCTGCGGCGGCCTCGGCGGAGGCGACCAGGTCGGAGAGCTCAGCTCGCAGGCGGGCGGTTTGCTGCGGCAGGGTTCCGTTGAGACAGGCGTCGTTCAGCATTTGCGAGGCCCGGACGGTGGTTACGACAACGAAGATGGAGCCGTCGGGAACGGAGGCGGCGGCCCGGTCGCGGGCGCGCCGGTCGCGAAGGTAGTGGAAGCCGGAGGCGGACTGGGCCTGATCGCGGGGCGCAAGCCAGGTGAGCCAGGCGGCCTGGTAGTAGGCCTTTTGATAGTGACGCGACTGCCGGCAGGCTTGCACGAGCTGGTTTCTCGCTTGGTGGTCGTAGGGGTCGGCCTGGAGGCGGGCTTCGAGCGCGGTGATCCCAGGGGAAGGGGTTGCCGCGCCGGCACGACTGGCGGTGATGGTGAGCAGAAGCAGCAAGAAAAGGGCGAGGCGTTTCACGGCGCGGCCTCTGTGAAGCTGATGGCGTGGGAGCGGAGGAACTGCTTCAGCACGTTGGCGGCGATGGCGAGATTGAGGTCGTTGCGGCTGTTCCCGGTCGTCGGGGCGCTCTCGGAAAGGATGGCGTAGGCGACGCCGAGGACCCGGTTCCGGCTGTCGAGAACGGGGCCGCCGCTGCTGCCGTGGCCGGTGGGGGCGCTGTGATGGAGGCGCACGAGGGGGCCGGCGCTGGTGCCGGAGACAGTGATGGTTTCCTCTCCGGTGTCGGGGTCCACGCGACGCACGGTCTGGAGGTCGTCGTGGACGCGGGCGCCGTGGATGAGGGAGAGGATCTCTCCGGAAGTGGCTTCGAAGTCCTCCTCCGGGAAGCCGAGGGCGAGGACGGGCTGGCCGATGCGGAGGGTGTCGGAGGAGGCGATGGCAAGAGGCGTGAACCGGGTCTGGTCGGCCGGCGGGAGGTCGACTCGAAGCACGGCGAGGTCGAGGGTTTCGTCGACGATGACCGGCGTGGCGAGATAGCTGCGAGTGGCGTCGCCCTCACCGACGATAACCCAGGCGTCGCGCAGGACGGACTGGAGGCGGGATAGGGAGTTCCATTGGCTGTGGGTGAAGTTCAGGGTGCGACGGCGGACTCCGGTGAGAACGACGTGGGAGCTAGTGACGAGAAAGCCGTCGCGATTGACGAAGAAGCCGGTGCCGCGGCTGAGGACGCGGAGTCGGTGGGCGATTTCGGCCTCGTATGGCGTCCACGGCTGCCGGGCGGCGAGCTCGGCCGATAGGTCGGGGGCAAAGGAGGTGGGATCGGCGGCGACCTCGATCCGCACGATGGCGGAGCGCACGGAGGGGTGGATCTGCGGGGGCGAAGGCGGCTGGGCCGAGGCTGCGGGGGCGACGATGATGAGGGCGAGGCCGAGCAGGGGCAGCGCGGGCCGCGCGGCCCGCCGCGGAGAAGACGCGGGGCGGCCGGGAGGCGGGGTTGGGGGGTTGGCCCGGTGCGGGAGGGTGCAGGTGGTGAGGCGCTCTTCGGTAGGTATCACTGGGTGACTTCGGTGTGGAGGATACGCTTGACGGCGGAGACGAGATCGGGCACCTCGAAGGGCTTGGTGAGGTACATATCGGCGCCGATCTGCCAGCCGTGGAGCACGTCTTCGTCTGACTTGCGGATGGTAAGGATGATTACGGGGAGCCGCTTGGTGCGATCGTTCTCGCGGAGGACACGGAGGGCCTGGAAGCCGTCCATGACCGGCATGATGACATCGAGGATGACGAGGTCGGGCTGCTCGCGATGGACGGCGAGGACGCACTCGGCGCCGTTGGAGGCGGTGACGACGGAGAAGCCGTCCTGCTCCAGCGCGTTCTGGATGAGGCGAACCGTCGGCGGATGGTCGTCCACTACCAGGACTGTCTTGGCCATGGCACTCGATATCCGATCTGGTGCAGCAGGGATTCCGGGTGGAGGAGCGGCTTTCCTGCTGAGAAGGGCCCGGCGTGGGGGAAGATGCCTGCCGGCGGGCGCGATTTGGGTTGGTCATACGACAAAGAGGCACCGGTGTCGGCGGAAGCGCGCAACCCCCTAGGAGAAGGCCGAGGGCGCCATTTGGGGGTAGGGAAGTCGCGTGGGCGGTGGCCGCGTGACCGCAGTCGCGGTGAAGTCTGGCGAGTGAGAGGCGTGGAGGTTTGGGCCAGACAGCACGGCGGCGCGGGCCGGGTTGGTGTTGATGGAGAGCCTGAGAAGAGCGCGCCACAAGACGATAGGTCGACAACATCCGGCGACAAGCAAGGAGGCAGGCCGAAAGAGAAGTTGACTGCGCGCGTTGTTATCGACACCAACTACGGTTTGCAGGAGGCGGCCGCAATGAAGAGATGGTTGACGATGTTGTTTGTCTTGTCACTCGCGCTCATGCTCTTCCCTACGTTGGCTACGGCTAACGGGCCCTACATACAGGGAGAGATCACGAGCAAGACGCTGTGGGCCGGGCAGCACATGGACGCGGGGACGGTGACTGTCGGGATCGACGGATCGGATCTGTGCGTGACGTTCGACACGGACTCCGGCTGGCTGATGCTGGAGACGCATCTGTACATTGGC
>CAZWRO010000035.1:11724-13798 GCA_964635365.1 uncultured bacterium
AACGGGCCGGGTGACGACATAGTCATCTACGAGGTAACTTTCGGTCGGCCGGGCTATCCGGACGAAGAGCTGGACGTGTACGCGATGTCGGGCGGCACGCCGTACTTCGCGGGCACGGTGACGAATCACGACAGTTCCGACGGGCGAAGCACGGTGGCGATACCGAGCAGTCTGATGTGCGTGGACGCAGTGAAGCTGGTGGACGCAACGGACCCGGCGCTATTCGGGAGCAGACCCAACGCGGACGGGTACGACCTGGACGCGGTGGGTGCGTGCTATCTCTGTGAGGGGGACGAGACGGGATGGGCGGAGGGGACTGAGATCCGCCCGAACCGGAACTGGGCGATGTACTTCAGCGTGACGATTCCTTGTGATTAGACGGTCCATTGTGCCGGCGAGAAGGCCGGCGCGATGGAGTTGAGCGGAAGGGGGCAGCACGAAGCACGTGCTGCCCCCTGATCGCGATGGCCGTACCGGGGGAGCGTTGGGCGGCTTGCCGTTGCGCGGCTTGCCGCTGGGCGGGGGGTTGTGTTAGATTACGCTGGTATGGCTAAGGACGGAATCGCGGAACTGGTACGAGCACTGTCGGGACCCCTGGAGGTGGAGGTGCGAGAGGGGTACCGCGACGCGGCTGTGCTGGGCCAGGGGATTGGGGAGTATGCTCGCAAGTGGGCGGCGCGGGCGAGGAAGGTGGTGCGATCGGAGGCCGACCGCGCGCGGTGCGCGGAGATAGCCGAGTGCTTGTCTGAGTATGGCAAGGGCGAGGCGGGTGAGCGCGGACGGATGGCGGGGAAGGCGAAGGCTCTGCTGGCGGAGCTGGGGAGGGCACCGGCGAAGGCCGCGGCGAGGCCGCGGAGGCGGCCGGGGGAGGCGGAATCGTCGCCAGGCCTGGAGGAGCCGTTTGCGCGGGGCCGCACGGCGCGGCTGGCGTGGGCGAAGCGGCTGGCGAAGCTGGGGATCGAAACCAATCGTGATTTGCTGTATCACTTCCCGCGGGACTACCTGACTCTGAAGCGAGTGGCGGAGCTGGAGGAGGGAGAGCGGGCGGCGGTGGTGGTGACGACGGGGCCGCGGGAGGAGCTGGTGGTGGGGGTGCGGAGGGGCTATCGGTTGATGCGGTATGCTCTGCAAGTGAGGGACGACAGCGGGGAGGCTTTGCTGACCTCGTTCGCGCGGGTGCCGAGCCGAGGGGCACGGTCATGGGCGGTGGGGAGCTCGCCGCTGGCGCTGAGCTATCCGGAGGGAACGCGGCTGCTGATCGAGGGGACGGCCAGGCGAACCGGGCCGGAGGTGGAGATTCAGTACGGGGGGTCGGAGCGGCTGGACGGGGACGAGAGCCTGAAGCCGGGGGCTCTGGTGCCGCTCTACCCGCTGACGGAGGGGGTGTATCAGGGGCAGGTGCGTCCGGTGGTGAGACGGCTGGTGCGGAGTCTTCCGGCGCGGCTTCTGGACTCACTGCCGCGAAGTCTGCGGAGCAGGTATAAGCTGCTGGACTTGCGGCGGGCGCTGCGGGACATCCACTGGCCGGATTCGGCGGAGGCGCGGGACGGGGCGAGACGGCGGCTGGCCTTCGAGGAGCTGCTGATGCTCCAGGTGGCGCTGGCGCAGCAGAAGAGCGAGATGCAAGCGCCGGGGAGCGGGATTAGCATGAAGCCGCGCGGGGATTTGGTGGCGTTGTTGGAGGAGATCCTCCCCTTCTCCCTGACGCGCGCTCAACAGCGGGTGCTGGCGGAGATCGTCGGGGACATGGCGTCGAGCACGCCGATGTATCGCCTGCTTCAGGGGGACGTGGGGTCGGGGAAGACGGTGGTGGCGGCGGGCGCGCTGATGGTGGCGATCCCGAATGGGTATCAGGGGGCGCTGATGGCGCCGACGGAGCTGCTGGCGGAGCAGCACTATCTGGTGCTGTCGCGGATGCTGGCGCCGCTGGGAGTGAGGACGGAATTGCTCACGGGGTCGCTGGGAGGAAGCGACCGGCGGCGGTGTTACGCGCGGATTGCGAGCGGGGAGGCGCAGGTGGTGGTGGGGACGCACGCGCTGATCCAGGAGGGGGTTGAGTTCGAGCGCCTGGGGC